>JAUQZZ010000035.1 GCA_030586765.1 Candidatus Brocadiales bacterium
TTCCATTATAGGGGTCATGGTCATGAGGCCCAAAACCTGGAGGCCTTTCATGGGGCTCAATTTCTCCAGGAAGGGGAGGAGGTCCTCTTCCTTGAGGCCGTATTTCTGGGGTTCTTTGCTGACGTTGGCCTCCACAAGGACTGCTGTCCTCTTCCCAAGGCTCAGGGATACGCGGTCAATCTCCTGGGCCAGGGGGAGGCTGTCCAGGGAGTGGATGAGTTCGAAGAGTTGCAGGGCCTTTTTTACCTTATTCCGCTGGAGGTGGCCAAACATGTGCCAGTGCAGGGGGAGGTCTTTCAGGGCCTCATGTTTTCGTTGGGCATCCTGGACCTTATTTTCTCCAATCTCAGATATACCCAACTGGCGTAGTATTCTTATGACAGGGGGTTCGACTGTCTTGGTGGCCACTACCAGTTTTATTGAACTGGGCTGGTGGCCGGAGCGGGCGCAGGCAGAGGCGATACGCTTCCTCAGTTCTTCGAGGTTTTTCTTGAGTATCTCCTTCGTTCTTTCTTCAGCCTCAAGTTTTAGCAGGGTGTCCATCTTTACCAATCATAACGTGCTAGACAAGCTAGCACGCTACATCCTCTGTTTTCGGAAGGGGGTTCATTTTGCACTCAAATTTAATAATCAGCGTGCGAGGTGAACTCGCACGCTACATGGTTACAAAGGGATTTTATGTCTACCAGTATTTTATAGAGAAGTTTTTAAACTCCCCTTTTGGTTCCTCCCAGGTGGTGTCTACCTTTCTTACTACAGCCCCAGGGGGTCCTTTATGGCACCACTTGACCGCCTCTTCTATGTCTTCTTTATTCCCCTCGAAGATGGCCTCTACCCGTCCGTCTCGGCAGTTTCTTACCCAGCCTACCAGCCCAAGGGACGCGGCTACCTCATGGGTGTTAGCCCTGAAAAAGACGCCCTGGACCATGCCCTCAACAAAGACATGGGCCCTGGCAGTCTGTTTCTCAGGCATTACTTGTTACCGTAGATATGCTCACTGTCTGAGGCAGAAGGAAGATACGCCAGTCCCAGGTAGGTGAAGATTACTGCGGCAAAGGCCGCCACCAGGCATACGGACTGGACAACGGGTATCTTGGCCTTATCAATATTCATCCTGGGCAGGACAAGGGGTGTGTGCAGGTAAAGGAGGTATATGAGCCAGGTAATTAAAGACCAGGTCTCCTTGGGGTCCCAGGACCAGTAGGTGCCCCAGGCCTTATTGGCCCAGACAGCCCCTGTGATGAGGCCAAGGGTCAGGAAGGGGAAGCCGAAGGCGACAATCTTGTAGGAGAGCTTCTGGAAATCCATGGGTCCTCCCGCAAGACTGGTCCTGGAACGCAGGTGCCATACTAGATAGAGGATGCTGGTGAGGAAGGATATTCCCAGGGCTGCGTAGCCTATAAAATAGGTGACCACGTGCACGGTGAGCCAGTTGCTCTGGAGGGCCGGCATCAGGGGCCTTATAGTCTCGTCTGTAGTAGAGGCATAGAGGAGGAGGAACATAATCATTACCGTGGATAGTGCCCCTACTATACGCAGGCTGTAGAGATACTCCAGGATAAGGTACACAAAACCTACGGACCATGCATAAAAGATGAGAGATTCGTAGAGGTTAGAAAAGGGTGCGTGGCCCGACTCTATCCATCTATTTACTACCAAGACGGTGTTAAGGAGGAAGCCAACGATAAAGATAGCAAGGGATGCCTTACGAAGTATTTCTGGCTTCCATACCTCTTTCATGATGTAAGCAATGGAGGCTATTATGAAAGCCAGGAGTGCGATGTTTATAGTAACCATACTATTCTCCTTCCTGTGCCTGGGGCCTGCGTCTCAACAGCGGCTTTATGTAGAATATGAAGATTATACCAAAACATAGGGTAAAGAAACCTGAGTATACCAGAGGCAGTCCAGGGTCCCTGGCCACCTGCAGTCCTGAGAGCCTTGGGTTCTCAGGGTCGTAGCTGGCCTGATAAAAGGTGTAGCCTCCGTATTTTAGAGGGTCGTTAACCTCAATGGTCTTTTTGGCCACGGTCTTCCCCCCTTCTTCTATCCTGAGGGTGCTCTTCCAGTCCTTTATATTCTCACCAAACTGTTTGTAGAGGAGAAAGAAATTTCCGTCAGGGTAAGGAGTGGCGTTGGGGGTATCACTAAAGACCCAATCGCTGAGCTTACCCTTAGGGCCGTCTACCTCCACAAGGAGTGCAGGCTTTTTCAGTTCGTCAGACTTCTTTACCACGGACTGCTTTACCCCAAAGGAGGGGAAGAACTTGGATATCTTTATCTGTTGACCTGTGGCACCAATATCGTACTTCTTTTCCAATTCCCAGTTTATCTTTTCCACTACCTGGTCGTCCTTGATGTAGGTGAGGAGCCTACTTTCGTTAGGGCCTTGCAGAATCTTTATCTGTTGGCTCACAAAAGTGAGGTCCTGTGGTATCTGACAGAGGAGCTTGATATCTTTATGTTTTGTGGGATGCATCTCGTCCCAATCCGGGAAGTTGGCAAAGACCCAACGGGCCTCTTTCCCCTGGGGGCCTTGGAGCTCTACCTGGACGGCAGGATTTTCCGGCTGCTGTTCCCTGATAGGCGTTCCCCTTTGGGTGAAGTTCAAGGTGAAGTCCAGGATCTTGAATTGATAGTCCTCCAGGCTAAAGTCCTTGCCTACCTCTATAGGAAATTCTCTGGAGACGTCCTTTCCTTTGAGCCTAACGACAAGTTTGGGCTGGGCAGGCTTGGTTACCGTGGAGGTGGCCTTCTCAAGGTCGTCCATGGAGGCTACCCATTGGTATTCTAACTTTAGGTTCCTTTTACTGTCCACGTACCAATTGCGGTCTTTTGCCACCAGCCACCCCTCTACAGAGACCTTCTCGGAGCCGTAGAGCTGTACAAAGATAGCTGGGTTTTTGATGTCCTCTGAGGTATTGACGGCCTCCTCCAACAGGGCCGCATCTGGGATAAAGTCCTTTACCGTCACAGCATAAGGGCTCTTGGGCACGGGTTGTACCTTGCCTATTTCTGTGGAAAGGAGCTTTTCCTGATGTTTATCCTTCACATAGCCGACCAGTTCAAACTTTGGGGGATGCTTTTCCGTAATAAAGGCCTCCAGATAAAGCTGAAAGGGTAAGACCTTGGGTGTACCCTCCCGCAGGTAGAATTGTTCCACCTTTTGACCCTCAGCTATCCATATAACACCCTTATTCCCAAACCACAGTCCAAGGATACTACCAGCCAGGATGAGGATTATGCTGGTGTGGGTGAGGATAAACCCTAACTGCATCAGGGTTCCCCGCCAGCGCTCTATGGTACAGCAGACGAGATTAGTGCACAGGAGGAGCAGTAGGAGGGTGAACCAGTAGGATTGGAATACATGGGTGAGCTGGGTGAGCTGTAGGAAATAGGCCAGGCCCTCTCCATAACGGGCGCTGTACTCCTGTGAGGTCTTATCCTGGACGATAAAGGTGCCCAGACCGCAGGCTAAGGCTATAAGAAAGATGAGCGCTACAGCCAGTTTTACAGATGTAAAGAGATTCCACAGGGGGCTACCATTTTCCCGTGCCCCAGTTTTTCCTATAACCTTAGCCATAAAAACGCTTGCTTAACTCCTTAAGGGAGAACGGGCCTTTAAGACCCGGTCTCTCCCCCACCTCCCTTCGGTGTACTAGTCATAAGTAAAAATTCTACCCTTCTGTTCTTCCGCTTTCCCTCATCTGAGGTGTTATCGGACACGGGACGATTTGGACCGTAGCCGGTTATGTAAACCCTCCCCTCGTCGATACCTTCCTGGGAGGTGAGGAACTTAAAGACGCTCAAGGCCCTACCAGCGGCAAGATGATGGTTTGAATCCCACATATATTTGGTCTTGACTATGGGGTCTGCATCGGTATGGCCGTCAATCCTCAATTGCTCCTTGGGATTTGCCTTTAGGTGGTCAGCAATCTTTTTTAAGGCCGTCTCACCGGTGGACTTGATATTGGCCATGCCTGAGTCAAAGAGTACTATCTCTGGGAGCTGGATTACAGGTCCCTCTGGGGTTTCCCTCACTGTAGCTCCACCCCCAATGGCCTTGGCAAGCTTATCCAGTTCGTCCATAAGCCGCCTTTTCTCTTCTGACTCCCTGGCTACCCGCTCCTGATAAGAGGCCAGCTCTTTCTTCTGGCGTTCTATCTCGTCGGCCTGGTCCCTGATAGTGATGGCCTGTCTTCTGTTAAGGCTCCTCAGTTCTTCTGTTTCTGCACATCCCAAGGCCATCCCCACAAACACTGCGATAAGGCAAAACTTCACATAAGTTGAAATCCTACCCATTTTTTCTCCCCTATATCTTTAAGTATTTTTAAGGCCACCCACCTATCACATTTCTTATAAATAACAAAAAGGAAGAGAAAGCTCCCATCTTTTCGGCTGGTGTAGCAAGTTTCAGGGGTCAGTCCTTTTGCGAGAGGGCAATACGATAAAACCTCTTTTACTTACAGCACAAAGATTTAAGCTGCCTTCAATAGCTTCTATCACTCCCAAGGACATTAACAAATCTAATATATCACGGAAGAAAATCTTTTCAAGATTTTTTTGCCCCTTTTCTGCTCCTTTGGGGGTCGGAATATACCACCTTTGGGTCAAAGACCCTGGACTCTCTGACCTCTAGGGCCTGGGTCTTGGGATTATAACCCCTGTAGTAGCAGGAGCGATACCCTGCGTGACAGGCAGCCACCTTTTGGTCTACCTTAAAAAGCACAGAGTTGCCTTCGCAGTCTATAAACACCTCTCTTACCCTCTGCGTGTGGCCTGAGGTCTCGCCCTTCAGCATCAGGCGGTTTTGGGAACGCCTGAAGACATGGACCTTTCCTGTCTCCAGGGTCTTCTCTAACGCCTCTTTATTCATATAGCAAAGGGTTAGGACCCTGCCATCCTCGCTATCCACAATGATAGCAGGGATAAGACCTTTTTCGTCGAAGTGCAGATTTTCTACTAGCGGCATCTTTCTATCCTTTAAGGGTTAGTAAGTCCAACAATTTTGTGCAGTTACCTTATTATTATGGGTTCACAGAAATCTTGAAGATTACAGAGATCAGCTTACCAATAGAGTAGGTCACCACTACGGCCATAAGCCCAAAGGCCATCACCTCAAGGCCACTCCAGGCCCACCAGATTCGCGCCCAATAGCTTTTCAAGCTGCCTACGCAGAAAAGGAAGATCATTGAAAATACCACTGAGGCGATAAAGGCGTTAAAGCCTTCAAACAAAAAATAGGGTGTGATGGGGCAAATTGCCCCGAGGATATAGGACAGCCCAGTGACGGCGCCTGATTTTAGAGGTGGTGTATAACCCTCTCGGTTAAGGCCGAGTTCCTGTTCCATCATGGTCTCAAGCCACACCTTCTTGTCGGAGGTTATGCGATGGACTACCATCTTTAATTCTTCCCCTTGGAACCCTTTCCTTCTGTAAATCGCTTCTATCTCCGCCCTTTCAGATTCAGGGTCAGTAGCCATCTCCTCTTTCTCCACATCTTCTTCCCTATCGTAGAACTCTTTAAAGGATTTTTGTGAGACGTAGGCCCCTATGCCCATAGAGATACTTCCGGCGATAATCTGGGCGATTCCAGTAATGATAATTATTCTACTTTCAGCTACCGCCCCGTAGACGCCCGTTACAAAACCCAGGGTCTCGATGAGGCCGTCGTTTATCCCCAGGATGGATTCACGGATAAATTTACCCTGTGGGCTGTGCCATTTTTGGCGTCCTTTAGGCCAAAAAAGGCCTTTTTTATCAGAGCCGAGGTCTTCTACTAAAGACATCCCTTTATCTCATAGATTTGTGTGAGTTCAGTTTATCTCTCAGTAGCCTTGCCTGCTTTTCTGGTTCTGCGCTGGCCATGATTCCTGAAAGCACAGCAATCCCGTCGGCCTTGCTCGCAAGGACCTCCTGGACATTCTCTTCCTTTATGCCTCCCAGGGCGATTACAGGTATCCTTACATGTTCCTTTATCATGAGGATGGCCCTGGGGCTTATGGGCTTAGACTTGCCTGGACTCTGGAAAATTGGGCTAAGGGTTATATAATCTGCCCCCCCTTCCTCAGCGGCCACGGCCTCCTGCATATTGTGGGCAGAGAAGCCTATAAGCCTTGAAGGGCCTATAAGTCTGCGGATGTCTCTTAGAGGCATGGAATCTTTTCCCAGGTGGACCCCATCGGCATCCACTGCCAGGGCTACGTCGGCCCTGTCATTAATAATAAGATTTGCCTGATAGTCGGAGGTCATCCTCCTGAGTTCAGAGGCCAGGAAAAAGAGACCCCTACTATCTAAGTCCTTCTCCCTCAATTGTACAGTGCTTACCCCACCCTCCAGGGCCAGGCGGATGGTCTCCAGGAGGGGAAGTTCTGCAAGCCTCCTATCTGTTATGAGCACAAAGCGTAGTTTATCTAACTTTTCCACTATACGGAGAGTTTAATGGGTTCCTCGATTAAGGACTTATATCTTTCCAAGAGGGGCGCTACCCTTTCTTTCAAGAATTCCTCTACCTGCTGAGGTGCCCTGCCCACAAAGTCCCTTGGGTTGAGGAGGCTGGGGAGCTGGGTCTTTATACTGGAGAAGGACGGGTCACTGGCAATCCTCTCCAGCAGGTCGTTGTCCCTACCCTCCTCCTTGACCAGTCGGGCGGATTCCATGGCATGCACGCGGAGTCTTTCGTGGAGTAGCTGTCGGTCGCCATCGGCCTTAGTGGCCTCCATGAGGATGCGCTCCGTGGCCAGGAAGGGCAGTTCCTGCCTTACGCGGCGTTCAATGACCTTTGGATAGGCCCTTAGCCCTGCGGCCACATTGTGCACCAGGTTTAAAAGACCCTCTGTGGCCAGGAAGGTCTCAGGGATGGCCAGGCGGCGGTTGGCAGAGTCGTCCAGTGTCCTCTCAAACCACTGACCTGCGGCGTTGAAGGCCGGGTTAAGGCTCCCGCAGATGACAAAGCGGGCCAGGCCTGCTATCCTCTCTGACATTACGGGGTTCCTCTTGTGAGGCATGGCAGAGGAGCCCACCTGCTCGGCCTCAAAGGGCTCTTCCATCTCCTGGAGATTTTGTAACAACCTGATGTCGTTAGAAAACTTGTGGGCTGATTGACCAATCCCTGCCAGGAGGCACAGGACCTGGCTGTCCACCTTTCTGGTATAGGTCTGGCCTGTGATGGGGTATGAGCCCTTGAAGCCCATCTTCTGGGCTACTAGCTCCTCTAGCCTTTTTACCTTTTCTTCATCCCCTTCAAAAAGGGCCATGAAGCTGGCCTGGGTACCTGTGGCCCCCTTTGCCCCCTGGAACCTGAGCCTCTCCAGGCGATATTCTAGGTCCTCCATGTCCAGGAGGAAGTCCTGCAGCCATAGGCATACCCTCTTACCTACCGTGGTGAGCTGGGCAGGCTGATAGTGGGTGAAGGCCACGGTTATCAGGTGCTGATGTTTCTTGGCCTGCTGGGCCAGGGTACTCAGGACGCTCGCAAGCCTGCGCCTCAGTATCTCTAGGCCGTCTCTCATGAGGATTAGGTCTGTATTATCCAGTACAAAGGCACTGGTGGCCCCCAGGTGTATGATGGGCTTGGCCTTAGGACACTGGAGGCTGAAGGCCTGGAGGTGGGCCATAACATCGTGCCTGAGCCTGGATTCTATCTCTCGTACTTTGTCGTAGTCTATATTTTCCTCGTGCTGGCGCATCTCCTCTATCTGGGCCCTGGAGACCATGGGCAGGCCCAGTTCATGTTCTGCCTCGGCCAGGGCTATCCAGAGTTTGCGCCAGAGGATATGACGCCTTTTGTCGGAAAAAAGATGGGCCATCTCTAGGCTGGCGTATCTATCCACTAAGGGGTTCTGATAGGTGTCGTGTCTTTCCTGCAAAAAATTGCTCCTATGGTAACGTAATTTGTAATTGTCCGCCAGAAGCGGATCTGTGCGCCAGAGGCGCATCGGGTATCGCAGGGCTTAAGCCCTGCGATACCCACAACTACTAATGTCAGTTTGTAGTTGCTCGATTTATCGAGCATTGTAGGGCAAGGCTTTAGTCCGCCTTAGGCGGATTTGCCCTACAGCCCCATAATTGTTCAACCGTAGGGGCACGTTGCAACGTGCCCCTACCATTAATACCAGAATTTATTCATATCCCCAGACTTCTTTTGGTAAACAAGGGTTCGAATACGAGGCCCTTGGACTCGATATTCTCTCTGCCACCCTCTTCCCTGTCTATAACGCACAATACCTTTTTAACCCTGGCCCCTGCCTGCTTGAGGGTCTCTACGGCGCGGATGGCCTGCTCCCCTGTGGTAACCACATCCTCTATTAATAAGACCTCATCTCCTGTGGATATGCGGCCCTCCACCAGCTTCTTAGTGCCATGACCCTTTTTTACCTTTCGTACAATCACAAAGGGCAGCCTGCTCTTAAGGGACAGGGCCGTGGCCAGAGGTATGGCACCTATCTCCATCCCTGCCAGTTTAGTGGTACTCTTGGGCACCATGTTGGCAAGGTGTTCTATTATCTCGGAGAGGAGTTCTGGCTGGGTCTCAAAGGCGTACTTGTCAAAGAGGTAATTACTCTTTTTCCCAGAGCTTAAGGTAAAGTTGCCTTTAAGGTACGAGGCCTCCACTATCCTTCTTCCCAGAGTCTCTTTGTCCATTAATGATTGCGTAAGCTCTTTATTAGGATATATCTCCTTCAATCTTTACTTCCTTAGAGATACAGAATAAATTCTAACAGATTTTATTTATAGGGGAAATAGTATTTCTATCCTTAGAGGAAAGTCTCTTTGCAGTAGGGGCACGTTGCAACGTGCCCCTACGGCTAGTAGACCTGTGGGGTATTTCTGGTGAAGAGGTTACACCCCATGTATAGGGAACACCCTTCTCAAATTATACAGGAAGAGTACGCTGGGAAGAAAGACCGAAACCATGGTCAGGGCCCATCTTATCCCCAGGAAGGCCTTACTTGTCACCAAACTATGATGTCGTAAAAAGGGTGTTGATAAAAGGCGGTGAAGGGATACGCCCACAAGAAAGGCAAGGAATTGTACTAAAAAATACGCCGTCATAAAACCATTTAGGGTATTAGAGGCCAGGCTTATGGTATATTCATGGAATATACCGCTGACCATGAAGGTAAGAAAGACCGCCCTCCAGAAATGATGGCGGCCTCCTGCTTTTATAAAGACGTTGTCTCTTAGCCATTCATGTACTGGTATATTCCATCTGGTCCAGAATTCTCCTGGGGAGGAAGACCTCAGTGGGTTAAGGAAGAATTCGGGGACCTTATAGCCTGCAAGGCGATGCAAATTTATGACAAGGACAGCCGCACCCATGGCAAGGAAATAATATTCCAGGCCCAGGCTTAGGTAATCTATGAGGGGTGAGACCTTCCACCATGCGAAGTGGCGGTTGAGGAGTAAGAGGGTTATTCCAAGACCTGCGTATAAAAGCCCAGAGGCTAGATTCTTAAAGACAATCGCTCTTGATGGGGGGCTAGGGTCCTTAAGAAAGCTCTTATTTATGTTGGTCGTGTATAGACAATCAAAGGAATAAAAGAATCTCCTAAAGCCCTTGTTTTCTTCCTGAAGGTGGGCGTATCTATTGTAGTAGTCTATGAGTTTAAATATGTGGAGGGCGGTATAATTTAGAATAAAATACTTAATTATGGGATGACTCGCAGGGAGGGACAGGGGTATAGAGATTAGAAGTAAGATAGAGCCCCAAAAAAGAAATTTTTTTTTAGCTCCTCAGTCTGTCTTGTTATTATCCAGAAGCCAGAGACCCTGGACAGAAGATTCAGAATCACTATCAATGCTACTAGTAAGGGGAATTTTGTCTCTGCGTCCATCCGTCAATTCTTATTAATGACTTGTAGCGTCGTCCGCCTTAGGCGGACGTACCCGATGCACCCTTCTTAATGCATGTGCATGCCGGGCCTTGGTGTAGGGGCTGCGGGTTTTTTCTCTGGTATCTCACCCACCAGGGCATCGGTGGTTAAGAGGAGAGAAGCGATACTTGAGCCGTTTTGAAGAGCAGCCCTTACCACCTTTCTGGGGTCTATAATCCCCGCCTTCATCATATCGGTGTATTCACCCCTTGCCACATCAAAACCCTGGTTTCCTGCGGCCTCTTTGACTTTTTGAAGGACTACCTCCCCGTCGAAACCGCCATTTTCTGCTAGCTGTTTTATAGGGGCCTCCAGGGCCTTTCTGAGGATATCGCGCCCTACCCTTTCGTCGCCCACCAGTTCCAGGGTGTCCAGGACCCTGGCCGCCCTGAGGAGGGCCACTCCGCCTCCTGGCAGTATCCCCTCCTCAATAGCCGCCCTGGTGGCGTGGAGGGCATCCTCCATGCGTGCCTTTTTCTCCTTCATCTCCGCCTCGGTGGCAGCCCCCACGTTTATCTCGGCCACCCCTCCTGCGAGCTTTGCCAGGCGTTCCTGGAGCTTCTCTTTGTCATAGTCAGAGGTGGTGGTCTGGACCTCCTTACGTATCTGTTCCAGCCTGCCCCGGATATTTTCCTTATTTCCTGCACCTTCCACAATAGTGGTAGTGTCCTTGTCTATAATGACCTTCTTTGCACTACCCAGGTCAGAGAGGTCTATCTTTGAGAGGTCTATGCCCAGGTCCTCAAAGATGGGATTAGCCCCTGTTAGCATAGCTATATCCTCCAGCATCGCCTTACGCCTATCGCCAAAGCCAGGGGCTTTAACCGCTGCAGAGTTTAGGGTGCCGCGGAGTTTATTTACTACCATGGTGGCCAGGGCCTCTCCTTCCACCTCCTCGGCAATGACCAGAAGGGGCCTGCCTGACCGAGCCACCTTTTCCAGTAGGGGAATAAGGTCTTTTATCTGAGAGAGTTTCTTCTCGTGAACCAGGATAAGGGGGTTTTCCAGAATAACCTCCATAGTTTCAGGGTCGGTGACAAAGTATGGGGATAGGTAGCCCTTGTCAAATTGCATGCCCTCCACCCAGTCAACAGCGGTTTCGAGTCCCTTACCTTCCTCTATAGTGACAACTCCGTCTTTACCTACCCTTTCCAAGGCATTAGCGATATGTGAACCAATCTCTTCGTCACCATTAGCGGCAATGGTGGCTACCTGCATGATTTCCTTTTTGCCTGCAACCTGGATGCTCATCTTGTTAAGTTCATTTACTACCTTTTCCAGGGCCTTTTCTATGCCTCTGCGGATGGCCATGGCGTTTGCCCCAGCGGTTATATTCTTTAGACCTTCCAGGAATATGGCCTCTGCTATCACTGTAGCGGTAGTGGTACCGTCTCCTGCCACGTCGCTGGTCTTGGAGGATACTTCTTTAATCATCCTTGCCCCGACGTCTTCATACGGGTCTTCCAGTTCTATCTCCTTGGCAACAGTAACCCCATCCTTGGTGATAGTGGGGGAGCCAAAGCTTTTTTCTATAATGACGTTTCTACCCCTGGGCCCCAGGGTGACTTTCACTGCCTGGGCTGCCTTGCTCATACCCTTGCGGATGACCTCCGAGGCCTCCTGCTTATATAAGACCTTCTTTGCTGCCATTGTCTCTCTCCGTTTTTATTCTATAACTGCAAGGATGTCATCCTCAGACATGAGTAGATACTCCTCACCCTCTATCTTTACCTCGGTTCCGGCATAAGAGGTGAAGATTACTTTATCACCCTTTTTAAGTGAGCTCTTGGCCCTTTCGCCGCTCTTCAGGAGTTTACCCTCCCCCAGCTCGACAACCTTGCCTTGTTTCGGTTTCTCCTTGGCAGTTTCGGGGAGGACAATCCCCCCAGGGGTCTTTTCCTCCGCTTCTAGCCGCTTTATTAAGACCTTTTCTCCCAGTGGCTTGACCTTTATCTTCATTTATCCTTCTCCTTTTTTTGAAATTCCTTGGATTCCACTGCGTGCAGATAGTACTTCCTTATTATTCGTTCCATGGCAAAGTGGAGTATCTTTAGGTTGATGGGTTTCGATATAACGGTATAGGCCTCTGCTGAAAGGGCACTGAGCATCAACTCCTTAGAGGTACGCTCTGAAAGGAGTATGCAAGGCAGTACTAACTTTGTCTCCTTCTTGATGAATCTGAAGGTTTCCAGGCCACTTATATCTGGCAGGTAGACGTCCATTATTAGGGCATGCAGAAGAACCTCCCTAGCAATCCTGATAGCCTCTCTACCACAACTGGCCTGGTAGGTATTGTAGCCCTCCGGCTCAAAGGTCTCCCTTATGCTCCTGCGGCAGCCTTCGTCCTTGTCCGTTATCAAGAGCGAATACGGCCCTGTGTAGGTCGGATAGGTTGTCATCTTGATAGAAGATGGGTGCAAAATATATGCCAATAGAGTCCTCCTTAGGTGGATTTGTAAAGAGGGCAGTTAACATCCACAGAAAGGCAGGCTATGGGGGGGCCACCGATATAAGATTAAAAAATATTTACACTTAGTAATAGGGGGAACACGGCTTACCTCAGAAGTGAGGGTCTCTTTTAATAGCCTATTTCCCAGGGCCTAATCTACTCCCTGCCACAATGGCAGTCTTCACTACCTCGTTATCCGCCACTTCGGAGGCCGTGAAATGATACTTTATGGGTGCATCGGTCACATCTAGCACCGTAATACCCAAGACCACCTCCTGGTATAGTTTTCTTCTATTATCTATCTCCAGGTCAATCTTTGCGGAGTGAATACCCTGTATCTCTGTAAGGGATGGGTCTTCTTTGTTTATCTTCATTACCTTTACAAAGAACTCTGGGGAATCTGCTCTGAGGGTGACCCTTAGTCTGTCTGTGTGGAGCATACGAAGGTTAAACTTTAGATAATCTATACCGTAGCCCTTTACACTGTCTTCCTTCTTGAGGGGATAGGAGGAAAAGGATTGGTAAGAGGGAGGGGAAGGGAGGGTGACGGAGCGGAAGCGATAGAGGCCATCGTAGACACGGGGGTCATTGAGGAAGAGGGCAGCCATCCAATCACCGAAGTAGTCGTTGAATCGGCCCCCTTGGCCCAGGGCCTTCAGGGAGGAGTGGAAGCCCTGTATCCCCGTGGCCGTGTCTTTTACCCAGGCCCCGAGGAATCCTAGCCCTAGTCTTTCGTAGAGATAGGTGCCCCAGAGGAGGCAGGCCCCGTAATCGGTCCCGCCGTGGGCAGTAGTGACCAGGGGTCTATCGGTATTTTTAAGGTACCGTGCCACGTGGCGTTTATCTGTATAGTAGCCGCAGAGAATCATGCATACCTCCGAGAGGGTCTCGTTTACCCAGTTTTCTTCCTCGGGGTCGTATCTCCAGTGTATCAGGTGCTGAAATTCATGGGCCAGCACCCCCAGGTGATATTCGCTTGAGGGGTTATGGGCGTCCAGATAAAGGCTATCAAGACGGTTACTATATTCTTCCTCTGTCTGGTCCACGTAGCGGAAGAAGCCGTCGAAGTGATGTCCATGGTACTGGCCAAGTTCTGAGATAAGGATGTAGACCTTTGGGTCCTTGTCCTTGTCTGGGGGTTCGCCAAAGGCCTCTGTGGCTATCTGATATATACCCCTTTTAGGGTCTCTAGGGGTAGAATGGTCGAAGACCTGGATTATCTTGTCCACATCCTCCTGGGTAACAGGTTTCTCCCAGTCCTCATCCCTTACAAAGACGTAGAGGTTTTTCCCTATGCCTCGACAGGTGGCACTTATCTCAATATTTTTGGGAGGCATTACCTGTAAGTGCCATGTCCAGAAGGACCTTTTGTAGCCTAAATAAGGTTCAGCCAGAGCTGAGGGAGATAGGCTAAAGAGAAATAAAATGAGGAGGAGCAGGGTATAAGGAGTGTAGTGTATCTTAGGTCTCAATGGGCATCATTTCCTGGGGTGCGGTCTTAGGGGGCTGGCTACCCAATAAAGAGTTTAAGAACCTGGCATTGGTCTTTAGTCTTTCCCACGCACGGTAGTCTTCTGGAGTGTCTGAAAGGGGGAAGGTGACCCTATTGTGCGTTAAGGGTTCCTGTTCTATCTCAGGACGTCTTCTTACAGTCCTTTGAAATTCCTGGGTGCCAGGGATGGGGGAGTACTCGGCCAGTTTGACCCTTGCCCCCAGGCTGTGGACCAGGTGCATGCCCTCCAGTACCTCCTCTGGGGATTGGTCGGGTAGGCCTATCAGGAGATAGACGCCTATATCTTTTGGGTCATAGCCTGCGGTCTTAAGATTAAAGATAGCCCTCTTCAGTTCCTGATTATTTACCTTGTTGCTGGAGTCTCTCTGTCTGGAAGGAGAGGAGCTCTCGAAGCCCAAACGCAGGGTCTTGAAGCCTGCCCTCCACAGCATCCTGGCCAGGGCAGGGTCTATATATCTGGCGTGGAGCCCGTTAGGGGTGTGGAGGCGTGCCTTGATATCTTTTTCTATAAGGAGTTCCAGGATAGGAATAATGTGTGAAGCTTGGTCTACCAGTAAGGCATCGTCATAGAAGGCGATATCTTTTACCCCTAAGGTATTAACGTAGTATTCTATCTCCTCTACTACACGATGGGGTCTCCGCCGCTTAAAGGCAGAACCCAGGAGGTAGGAAGCGCAGTAAGTGCAGCGAAAGGGACAACCCCTGGAGGTGAGCATGCTCACCGAGTCCAGCTTAGGGTAGAGTTCGTAGGCAGGGATAATATCTTCTTCAAGGGGATAGACCTCTGAGCTATTCTTATCCCAGGTAGTTGTAGTGGTCGAGCTTGCTCGACTGGTGTCATTGCGAGCGAAGCGAAGCAATCTAGATTGCTTCGGGGCTTCGCCCCTCGCAATGACACCAGTCGAGCAAGCT
>JAUQZZ010000217.1 GCA_030586765.1 Candidatus Brocadiales bacterium
CGCCGTCAGATTCGCTTCGCTCACTACAAGCCTGAGCGAAGCCGAAGGAATGACACCCCTGGTGTTTTTCAGATGTCTCAAAGGAGTAGTGGTGGACGCTGGGGTCTCTGGAGGCAGAGGTGAAAAGGATGCATAAGGTCTCGGTCATCGTACCCACACTGGATGGCTCATGTAGTGGGAACGTTGAAAGGCTCTTAGGAGATATAAAGAGACAGACCGTCAAAGACCTGGAGGTTATATTAATCAAGGGAGTCCGCCCCAACGGCAGGGCAAGGAATGAGGGGGTGAAGAAGGCCCAGGGAGACTACCTGGTATTTATGGACGATGATACAATACTGGGCCATGAGAGGGTTATTGAGAACCTGATTGCCCCCCTGGAGAGGGATGAAAAGATTGGCATGACAGGGGCCTCCCCCATGTATCCCAAAGACCTCCCCTGGCTTCCGAAGGCCTTTGCCCGGATAAGAGGAAGGGAGTTCCCCGTTGTGAAGGAAATAGTAGATACTGATTATGCCCAGCATGCCTGTTGTGCCTTACCGAAGGAGGTGTACGAGGAGGTAGGTTGGGAGAGTGATGACCTGATTACTGGCACAGACGACGACCTCCGCCAGAGGCTCCACAGGGCTGGTTACAGGGTGGTGATTGTCCCGGAGACGTGGGTCTATCGTCTTATAGAGGCAGACTTCTCTGGTATCCTGCGGAAATCCTTCAAGATGGGTCTTGGCTCTGCCTATACCTATAAAGTGCACCCTGAAATCTTTGGTCACCCCAGGGTTAAACTGCTTAATTATCAGCTAAAGACGGCCTTGGGGACGCTCCTTTACAAGCTGGTAGCAAGCGTATTTAAAATACCAATATACCTCTTGGGTCTCCAACCCTTACGTGCCCTATTAGTAATACCATGGACAGCAGGCTTTCTATACGGTTGGCTAAAGTTCCCATCCAGACGCTGAGACGTTACTTAAACCCTTGAACCTTTAAACTTTTGAACTCCTGAATTTTATCTTTTATGGTTTATTTAAACCCTTGAACCCTTGAACTTTTGAACCTTAATCTTTTATGGTATGGCCCTTTTAATCTTCACAGACAACTACCCGCCCCAACTGGGAGGGATAGGTACTTACGCCTATGAACTAGCCAAAAACCTCCATGCGGAGGGCGTAGAGGTAATAGTGCTTGCCCCTGGAATCAAGGGGGATAGGGAGTGGGATTTAAGGGAGAAATTCATCACTTATAGACTGGTCAAGAAGAGGCCCCTCTTTGAATTCCATGCCCTGCTACTGCTGTTTTACCTGGCACTTCGTGGTCATGTGGACAGGGTCTTGTGCATGACCTGGCACCCCTGTGGTAGCCCGATAATGCTGACGAATTTTTTGTTCAAAGTACCCTATTATGTTATCGTCCATGGGGGTGAAGTGCTGGAACCAGAGGGTGGCCTGCTGAAGAGACTAAAATACGGGCGTCTCCTCGGGCCATTAAAAAGGCTTGTCCTGGGGAGGGCCTCCACCTTCTTTACTTATAGTTATACAAAGAGGTTACTGCTGGACTTGGGTGCGGATGAGAAGAAGATGGTCTTAGTACCGGCGGGGACAGACCCTGAGGAATTCCAGCCCGTGAGGAGTAGGGGGGAGATAGCGCGGAGATATGGACTTGAGGGTAAAAAGGTATTGCTCACGGTCGCACGCCTGGAACTCCATAAGGGGTTGGACACAGTTATTAGTCTAATGCCAGAACTCATCAAAAAGATA
>JAUQZZ010000218.1:0-284 GCA_030586765.1 Candidatus Brocadiales bacterium
CTCTTCAGCCCCTCCAAGAGAAATACCTGACCATGTATACCCTCCTTCAAGGCTAGATCTCCTTTCCAATTCACAAACCTGCCACGTACTACCACCTTGAGTTCCCTTACCCCTAGCTTACTATCCCGCACTGCTTTTACCAATTTGCGAATGTCCAAGGATTCTCCCTCTTTGACAGTAACTATTATTAGCTGTTCCTCTTGTTTGTTTATCAGATTCGCAACACCTTTTTGCCGTTTTAGGTTTTTTTCAACGCCATAAGCGCAGAGGTTACAAACCATGCC
>JAUQZZ010000218.1:294-1724 GCA_030586765.1 Candidatus Brocadiales bacterium
AGCTAATTCTACCTTCTCTACCTGAGCAAATAGGGAAGGCTGTGATAATAAAACTAAAGAAATAATAATTACAACAAAGAGAAGTCTTGTAAGCCTCATTTCCGAATACCTCCTGCGATTATTTCTGAGATTTTCACGTTAATACGAAAAACGAAAACCAAAGACGATGTTAGAATCTCCCAGGTCCCCTACTTCGTATCCTAACTGTTTTCCCCGCAGGTCTTGATAGATGGGTATCTGTACAGAGGCCTCAAGAAGTAGATTCTTCAGTGGAATGACTTGGATACCTGGGGAGAGAAAGATGGTATGGCTTCCTGTATTTTCAACGTCTCTTCCCCTCTGCCTTGCCTGTTGCTCCCAGACACCATTTAGCTCTAGGATTCCATAGAACTCAGGGTTGGGATACTTCACGGCAGGGAAGAGTCTATATGCAGTGGCAAGGTCGTATTCCAGGACATCACCAAACTTGAAGTCAAGCGCCCCTGGCATGTTTACCTTGTATTGAAGTTCGGCAAAAATGCTTTTGCGTTTTACAATCCGGCTGAAGGCCATGCGAAGGAAAGGATCAAAAGAGCCAGAACCCAATTGCAGCTCTGGCGGAAGCCTGATGCCCTCATCCCTTCTGTTTGTATCTCCAGTGGGCAATTCCACGCCACCGATAACCGTCATATCTGTCCTCCTCCAATGACCAAGCCACTTCTTGAAGGTC
The DNA here is from genome assembly GCA_030586765.1 of Candidatus Brocadiales bacterium. GTDB lineage: Bacteria > Planctomycetota > Brocadiia > Brocadiales > Bathyanammoxibiaceae > JAUQZZ01. Next base: position 1,004 of record JAUQZZ010000218.1, read on the forward strand.
CATCTCCCTAAGAGTGTCGCGTCTCCCAGTCCAGCTACATCCAACGTTACACGCCGGCCAGATAGATTGTTCCTCTGAGATTTTTCTGTCCAGGGGACTGAAATAGCCACTGCAACATCAGGCATAGGAGCATAGCTGAAAACTAAAGGTACTTTCTTTATGGTTAACCTTCTATTAAGGACCCTGTTATCATCGTCTGTCTTGTGAATAATCACCCCTAGTGTCCTGAACACACTACCTGAAAAGAACTGCGTTACAGCCGTATCAAAGTTTACAGGTGCTTGAGCCAATGCCTCTTGTGAGTGTTGGCAAATGAGATAGAGGATGGTAATTAAACGCAAGACCTTAATGGCTTTTTTTCTTAGCATAGAAATTTAATACCATCTGCTTTTGTTTACTTGTGGAGTTACAGGGATAGGGGAGGGTTGTACCCTCCCCAACCTTTGCAACCTCTTTTACGAGAGGCTACCAATCCCTGCCCCTTTTAATGCCTTGAGGCTTAGCCTAGAACCTGTACAGCACTCGGCTATCTTACCATCTACCACAATGGTTGGAACACGGTCTATACCGTAGTTCTTAACCTTGTCCAGGCACTCCTTGCTCTCGCACTGCTTGATAAGGTCATAGACCACTACCTCACAGCTGGGACAGGCAAGCTCCCTGACCATCTTTACTGCTTGCTGGCAAAGCAGACAGCCGGCAGTAAAGACCTCTATCCTTC
>JAUQZZ010000219.1 GCA_030586765.1 Candidatus Brocadiales bacterium
CCCCCATCAAGGGGGAGGGTGGGGAGAGGGTGAATCCCCCTCCCCTTACCCCTCCCACCGGGGGAGGGGATTTGGTAGGCGTTATCCGCCTCAGGTGGACCTCACAATGGTGTCTGAACTTATATCTGAAGCTCAGCTTACCCCTAAAGCCCTTGACAACCCCTAATTTTCCTTTAAACTGAAACGTATTACTACCTTCCCAAGGAAAGAGGAGGTTCCTAAATACCCATTTGATGAAAAGCCCTCCCTAGAGGGGCTTTTTTTGGAGCAGTGCTATGATAATTGTAATGAAACACGGGTCATCGAAAAAGGAGATAGACCACGTTATAAAGATGGTGGAGGGGCAGGGGCTAAAGGCTACCCTACTCCATGGCACCGAAAGAAACGTCATCGCCTGTATAGGGGATAAGCGCCACATATCCCAGGACTTCTGGAATGCCATGCCCGGGGTGGAAAAGGCCATGCCCATCTTGTCTCCTTATAAGATGGCCAGCCGTGAGGTGAAGCCCACTAATACTCAAGTACAGCTCAGCCCTGGGTTCTCTATGGGCGGGCTGAAGGTGGGGGTGATTGCTGGGCCCTGCGCCGTGGAAAATAAGACCCAGCTCTTCTCCATTGCCAAGCGGGTGAAGGAGGCAGGGGCAGTGGCCCTACGGGGAGGGGCCTTCAAGCCCAGGACCAATCCCTACACCTTCCAGGGCCTTATGGAGGAGGGGTTGGAATATCTGGCCGAGGCCAGGGAAAGGACCGGGCTTCCTGTGGTAACCGAGGTCCTCAGCCCAGAGCATGTGGAGATGATAGGAAAATATGCAGACGTCCTCCAGATAGGCACCAGAAATATGGGCAACTTCGTCCTCCTCAAGGCCGTGGGCGAACAGCCCAAGCCGGTTATCTTAAAGAGGGGCATGTCCGCCACCATAGAAGAATGGCTCCTTGCCGCTGAATATATCCTCTCCAGAGGCAATACCAATGTAATCCTCTGCGAGAGAGGCATCCGCACCTTCGAGGACCATACCCGCTTTACCTTGAGCCTGAGCGCTGTACCCCAACTAAAACAGCTTACCCACCTCCCTGTCATCGTGGACCCAAGTCACGGTACAGGTAAGAGGTATCTGGTAAACCCCATGTCAAAGGGCGCAATAGCTGTGGGGGCCGATGGATTATTAATAGAGGTACATATAGACCCTGAGAGGTCCATGGTGGATGGTCCCCAGACCATCACCGTGGAGGAATTCCAGCGCCTGATGGCAGAACTAAAACCTATCGCAGAAGCAGTGGGGAGGCAGATGTAGTCCGCCTTAGGCGGAAGCTCGCTCGTACGTTTTAAATAATTTCAGAAACGTCTGAGCTAGCTCCGACGCTGTCCCTGCATCACTCACGCTACACCCCCACAGCATAGGGAGAGGCAGATAGAGGAGCATCATGGCAAAAATAAAGGAACCTGCTGTCGGGGAGATTAGGGCATCTCACAGGATAAATTCCATCTCTGCCTATGCCTTTGCAGAGGTGGATGAGCAGGTGGCCAAACTAAAGGCCCAGGGTATAACCCCTATAGATTTTGGTGTGGGTGACCCCACAGTGCCTACACCTGACATAGTGAGGCAGGCAACCCAACAGGCCGTGGATAAGAGGAAGAGCGCTGGCTACCCCAGCTATAT
>JAUQZZ010000036.1 GCA_030586765.1 Candidatus Brocadiales bacterium
CGCAGGCTTTAGCCTGCGTTTAAGGGACAGTTATATCCCCTTGCAATGAACACTGTAGCGTCAGACAATACATCGGACGTATGAAAACGTCAGGGACAGGAACTCGACGCTACGAAGAACCACAAAACCTCCTGGCCATGAGGGCTGCGCCCAGGGCGTCCGCCTCAGGCGCTTCTGAAACTGAAGGCTAAAGAATTCTCTCTGCTTCTTTCTCTGGTCCTTTACTACGGTCATACCGGTTCAGTTTTTGGTGCGCCTCAACCAAGCATCTCAATAAAGGCCTGTATCCTGGTCTCTATCTGCCCCACGTTGGTCAGAAAATTTTCTGCCTCAATAAAGAGGGTGGGATAACCAGCCTTCTGGAACTTGTTTCTTAAATAAGGATATTCGAAGAGATATATATCATCAAATTTCAGGGCAAAGTATATTATTCCATCCACATGAAACTCCTCCGCTGTGCGGAGGAGATAGTCCCAGCGTGCCTCCGTATCCACCATCCTTGCAGAGGGTATAGAAAGATACCTGCGGGCCAGGGCACGAAGGGGGTCCGGGTCTTCTGTATCTACCAGACCAGAGAAATACTGCATGCCTATACAAAGGTCCTCGCACACAACCCCAGCTCCCAGTCTTTCTATAAGGGAAATAAGTCTGGGAGAGCTCAAGAACCCCCCTGTGAGCATCATCCTGGGCCCTACTGTTTTTCCTCGCCTGCCCTCCAACCCTTCAGGAACCTCCCTCAGGGCATTATTGACCTGGTGCTTGTCATGGGTCTGACTCTACCTGACTATCTCGAAGAAATCTTGTCCGGAGATAGGGGGCGTCTTCCCCTTCCTCAGCTCGTTTATCTTTCCCAGGAGTGTCCTGGTCTCGTTACATAACTCTATCGCCTTGCGGAGGCCCTCCTGGGATGTCTTCACACCAAAGGCCTGCTCCATATCCCTCAGGAGGGACACGAGCGCAAGTTGAAAGGCCCTCTGCCTGAGGCGGTCCGAGCCCTTGGGGACGTCCAGGAAAAAGACCTCCATAGTGTTCCCAGAACACCTCCAGGCATCGTAGAGTCTGCGGTGGGCATCACTGACGTTGGCTATTATCACCCCTTCCAGGAAGGGGTAATCCCCCTCCAGGGCCCCTTCCAGGCTGTCCAGCACCTGGGGATCAAAGGTCTTGGGAAGATAAGCGGTTGCCAGTTTTACAGGCTTACCCCTCCCCAGGATGCGGAAAGGCATCCGTCCTGTGGCAATAATTATCTCTTCAGGCACATGGATGGAGAGGTAGCCTGTGGCTCCTTCTCTCCCCGAGGGGGTCCCTTTTTCCTTTATAAGTACATCTTTTAGCATCCCAGTGAAGGAATTCATATTATCACAAGAAAACCCTTTCAGTCAAATACTCTGTCCATGAAGTCCTGAAAGAGAAACTCCCTTGATTTTTCCTAGCGTCTGGGGTATCCTCTGCCGGAAAAGGACCTTAACCTAAAAGGAGGAACCCTTGGAACATCTTTTGAGAAGTATATCTATGAAGCTCCTCTTGGTAGTCTTTGTCGGGGGATTTTATTTCCTGGGTTTTGCCATCTTAAAGAGCAAAGACGCCTCCCTTCTTTCCAGGCTAGAGGCAAAGCCCCATGTAGAATGGGCGCTATCAGATGAACTGACCTCACCTGAGGAGGTGCTGAACTTTGTCAATGCCCGTGGCCTACACAGCTTCCAGATTCTAACGGACGTGCACCAGGGTGGGTGGCATTTTCATGTCCTCTACGAATAGGTCTATTGCAAAAACCTAAGGGCCCCTTTAAACTATTGGAAGACCAACCATTTCTTTTGAGAAAGAGATTCCATGAAGGAAATCACGGGGAAGGACCTAGAGGTGCTCTACGAGTACATCCGCAGAGAGATACCCGCAGAGAATTACCGAGCAATAAACTCTAATGACGAGGTCATGCAGCTTTATGGAAACAAAGTCATCCTTGCCCTCTGGGCGCAAGGCTGGCCTTGTATGTATGACGCCAGACGGAAGGTCATATTTTTCCCCAGCACAGGCTACCTTTCTGGGATAGACAGGGTAAATCATGCGAAGGCCTTGTTGGCTATCGCTCACGAGATAGGTCACTACCTCTCCCACAATAATTCCAAAAGGGCGCAGGAATTGATAAACAAAGACAAACACTCACGCACCGATGCTGAAAGAGAGGAGATAGAGGCCCTGGCAGATGAGGAGGCTTCGAAACTCTTAAAAAGACTCGGCCTCACGGAAAGATATCAAGAAATAAAGGCACAGTTAAAGTGGGGCTAGCCACGTAAGTCTTTAATTAACAGTGGTATGGGTGCTAGTCCGCCTTGGGCGGATTTGAAAGTTCACCAAGTACTTTAGCGTGATATTTACTACCTTACTCTGCTATAATAAGAAGTCATTATGAAGGGATCACCCTTACAGGGGCTCATAAGCCTTTATGAACTCCTCCTCCTTGTCAGGATAGCCCTGACGTGGATACCCCACGATAGTTCCCACCCTCTCTCCAGATTTCTGGAGAAGGTAACTGAGCCGGTATTAGAACCCGTAAGAAGATATATTCCACCTATAGGAAACATAGACATATCCCCCATTGCCATCATATTTGGTCTAGAGTTTCTTAAACACCTCCTCCCCTTCTAGTCCTATGGCCTCCCTCCTCTTTTTTGACCCCTCTAAGGATTAAAGAAAGGATAGAATGATGAAACTCTCTCGTGAAAAGCTGACAAAGATGATAGACCATACCTTGATTAGACCCACAGCAAACCATTCCGATGTGGTAATCCTTTGTGAAGAGGCAAAGAGGTACAAATTTTGTTCTGCCTGCGTCCCCCCCGTATATGTCCCTTTGGCCGCAGGGTACCTCAAAAACTCAGGAGTAAAGGTAGCCACAGTAGTGGGCTTCCCCCTGGGCTACCAGCTCCCTGAAGTAAAGATAATGGAAACCCTCCTTGCCCTCAGGGATGGGGCCTTAGAGATAGACATGGTCATGAACATCTCAGCAATGAAATCAAAGGATTATCCCCTGGTCCAAAGGGATATAGCGGGAGTGGTGAGGGCCGCTGGTGGTGCCACAGTAAAAGTTATCATAGAGACCTGTTATCTCGCAGAAGAAGAAAAGATAAAGGCCTGCAAGATTGTTGCTGATGCTGGGGCACACTTTGTAAAGACCTCCACAGGCCTGGCCGAGGGAGGAGCTACTATCCAGGATGTAAAGCTATTAAGAAAGAATCTCCCTAAAAAGGTGGGGGTAAAGGCCGCCGGGGGAATCAGGGATTGTAAGACCACCCTGGCCATGATTAGGGCTGGAGCCACCAGGATAGGCACAAGCACTGGTCCCAAAATAATAGAGAGCTGTGACTAAAAATGCCAAAGACCCGCAGGGTGATAATAATCATCCTGGATAGCGTGGGTATAGGGGAACTGCCCGATGCTGAGAGTTTTGGCGACCAGGGCAGTAATACCTTGGTTAACACTGCCAGGGCCGTGGGAGGCCTAAGACTCCCCAACCTGGAAGCCCTGGGCCTAGGGAAGATTTTCCCCATACAGGGGCTCAGGGATGACCTCCCCTCCAGGGCCTTCTACGGCAAGATGGCCGAGGCCTCTAATGCCAAGGACACTACTACTGGACACTGGGAGATAGCAGGCCTATTGACCCAAGAACCCTTCCCCACATACCCCGGGGGTTTTCCTGCAGAGGTTATCGAGAAATTCACCAAGACCGTAGGAAGGCCTATTCTGGGTAATAAACCTGCCTCAGGAACAGAAATCATAAAAGAACTGGGTGAAAAGCATATAAAAACAGGCTATCCTATTGTCTACACCTCTGCTGACAGCGTGTTTCAAATCGCCGCCTGTGAAACGGTGGTGCCTGTAGAAGAACTTTATGAGATGTGCAAGAGGGCCAGGGGCATCCTCACGGGCCGACACAACGTGGCTAGGGTCATCGCACGTCCCTTCATTATGTCCCAGGGGCAGTATATAAGAACCCCAAGGAGAAAGGACTTTTCCATACCTCCACCCGCTCCCACCCTCCTTGATATCGCAAAGGAAAAGGGCCTGGATGTGGTAGCCATTGGTAAGATAGGTGATATTTATGCCCATAGAGGGATTACTGTAGAGAGGCCTACAGGCAGCAACAAAGAAGGGATAGAAGAGACCCTGGCATGGATAAAAAAGGACCTAAAGGGGATAATCTTTACAAATCTTATAGACTTTGATATGAAATATGGCCACAGGAATGACCCAGAGGGTTATGCCAGGTGTCTGGAGGAGTTCGACCTGCGCCTGCCTGAGATTCTAGGCTCTTTAAAGGAAGAAGACCTCTTGTGCATAACCGCAGACCATGGGTGCGACCCTACCACCCCCAGCACAGACCACTCCAGGGAATTCGTCCCCCTGCTGGTGTATGGCCCTGCCCTGGGTAAACCTAAGTCCCTTGGGCTTAGGGAGAGTTTCTCAGACATGGGCGCCACCATTGCAGAGGCACTAGAGCTACCGCCCCTCAGGTACGGGAAGAGTTTTTATAAGGAACTCTTTGATTAAAATAAACGGACAGACTTTAGCCCTGTCAGAAAGGTTAAGATGATTATAGGCGTCCCCAAAGAGACAAAGGTAGACGAATACAGGGTCGCCCTCGTCCCCGTGGGCGCCGAGGAACTAGTAAAGCACGGACACCGCGTCCTGGTGGAAAAAGGGGCAGGCCTGGGCAGTGGCATAACCGATGAGGAATACATCAAAGCAGGGGCCAAACTTGTCAATGGCATAGAAAGGATATACGAGGAGGCTAACATGGTCCTTAAGGTAAAGGAGCCCCTGCCCGAGGAATACACCCTCCTCAGGGAGGGGCAGATAGTCTTTACCTTCTTTCACTTTGCGGCCTCCAGGCCGCTGACCGAGGCAGTACTAGCCTCTAAGGCGGTGGCCATTGCCTACGAGACCATAAGGGACTCAAGGGGTGGACACCCCCTCCTTACCCCTATGAGTGAGGTAGCAGGGAGGATGTCTATCCAGCAGGGAGCAAAATATCTAGAAAAACCCATGGAAGGCAGGGGCATACTCCTGGGAGGGGTCCCTGGGGTAACCCCCGCTGAGGTAGTGGTTATAGGCGGTGGTGTCGTGGGTACCAATGCTGCCAAGGTGGCTGCTGGCCTGGGGGCCAGGGTCACCATTATGGATATCAACCTAGACCGCCTGAGATACCTTGACGACATTATGCCTAAAAATGTTATGACCCTGATGTCCAACCCACAGAACATCAGGGAAAAGATAAAGGATGCAGACCTCCTCATAGGGGCTGTCCTTATCGAAGGCGCCCGCACCCCTGTCCTCATCACTAGAGAGATGGTCAAGACTATGAAACCTGCCTCTGTAATAGTGGACGTCTCCATAGACCAGGGCGGCTGTGTAGAGACCAGCAGGCCCACCACCCACACCCAACCCACCTTCAAGGTGGACGAAGTCCTCCACTACTGCGTAACTAATATGCCAGGGGCCGTGGGACGCACCTCTACCTATGCCCTCACCAACGCAAGCCTCCCTTACGTCCTAGAAATCGCTGACAAGGGATACGAAAAAGCCTCAAGGGATAATCCAGCTATAAAGAACGGGATTAATATTATCAAAGGAAAGATTACCAATAGGGCAGTGGCTGAGGTCTTTGGCCTAAAATACCATGACTTCTAGGTGGCGCTACATAGAGGAGGATGCCCCCACCGCCAGCTTCGGCCTGGCGGCCGATGAGTACATGGCCAGGGGTCTTTCCGCTTCACCCTATTCTCACATCCTGAGGCTCTATGTCTATAAAAAACCCTGCGCCCTGGTGGGTAGATACCAGGAGCTGGACTCAGAACTCCACCTCTCCTTCTGTAAGGCCATCGGGATAGAGATTAACCGAAGACCTACGGGTGGTGGAGCCATCATCATGGGAGAAGAACAGCTAGGCATAGCCATCGCTATACCAGAATTCTCACCACTATCAGCCAGGACTATTTTTGAGGTTTACTCGCAAGGGATAATCGCCGCCCTTAAGCATCTGGGGATTACGGCCGAGTTCGGGCCAAAAAACGATATTCTCGTAAAAGATAGAAAGATTGCTGGGCTTGCCCTCCTTAGCTCCTTCGGAGCGACGGAAGGGCTTGCCTTTTGTGCCTTCCAAGACTCAAGGGGCCAAGGGGACCTCTTCCATGCAAGCCTCATCTCAGACCTGGATATTGAACTTATGCCCAGGGTGCTAAAAAAACCATTGAAGGTGCCAGGGGGTATAACCACAGTCTCAAAGGAGCTGGGTAGAAAAGTAAGCACCCACGAGCTTAGGGAGTTGGTAAAGGAAGGTTTTAAAGAGGCCCTGGGGGTAGAAATTATCCCAGAACCCTTCACACCAGAAGAGCTGGTAGAAATAAAGGCTATCGAAGAGGAAAAATACCAGAGCCTGGACTGGGTCTATGGACAGAGGTGTCCTTATGCAGAGCCCAGAGTATGTTAAGGCCAGCCTTGCCTCTGCCATGGCCTTGAGGTTTGTCTCAGGCAGATTTTATAGAGAGGCCAGACCTTACTGCATAAACCTACTCCTCAGTTACCCCGAGGACTGCCTGGCCAACTGCGCCTACTGCGGCCTTGCCCGCTCACGTCCCCAGGGAAAAGACTCTTTTATCCGTGTAGACTGGCCCATACTAAAGACAGAAAAGATTATAGAGAGGCTGACCCAATATAAAGATGGCATCAGACGGGTATGCATCTCCACTGTCTTCCACCCCAGGGCAGTAGAGGATACCCTCAGGATAGGCCAGTCCCTAAGGCAGTCGGTTGACCTCCCCCTCTCCCTGCTCATCACCCCAGGACTTTTTAGGAGAAAAGAGCTTGAGTCTCTAAAGGCCCTGGGGGCAGACTACCTTGGGGTGGGGCTAGATGCCGCCTCAGGGCGGGTGTTTCACCTTACCAGGGGTGGCTATGGGCCTTTATCCTGGGAAGGCTACCAGGACACCCTTAAAGAGGCTGTTTATATCTTTGGCCATGGAAAGGTAAGCTGCCATATTATGGTCGGTATAGGGGAAACAGATAAGGAACTAGCCGAGACGTTCTTCTATATCCATAAGCTTGGGGCCCTGATTCATCTCTTCTCCTTCTATCCTGAACCAGACTCTCGCATGGCAAGGAGGAGAAGGCCCTCCTTGAAGAGATTCCGCAGGATGCAGCTCTTATGTCATCTTATAGAAAAGGGCCTCCTCATGCCCCATCAATTAGGGTTTGACCCTGAGGGAAGGCTCTTAAAGATATCGGTTCCTCAGGAGATTGTGGAAGATATCGTGAATAGCGGAAGGCCCTTCATAACAGGGGGATGCCCCAGCAGGGATGGAGATATCGGCTGCAACAGGCCCTTTGGCAGCTACCGCCCTGGGGAACCCTTCAGGGACTTCCCCTTCCATCCCTTAACTGAGGATATAACTCGTATAAAAAGAGAAACTATACTGGAGGAGATACTAGAGGTTACCCTCGAGATACTTTGACTATCACCAAGCATAATGTTATTATGATTGTTGCGAATCTAAAAAAGGCGAGTCAGTCACGCCTGAGGTGGGCGTTACAAGTTTTGAATTTTTCCAGAGGTTCAAGGATTCTAATGAAGGAAAAATTAGGCATACTTCTCACCACCAGTCCAGAAAGCGAAAACACCCATACGGTAATCCGTCTGGCAGAGGCAGCCCTTCGGGCAGGTAAGGCAGTGGAGATGTTTCTTATGTGCGATGGGGTATATCACCTGAACGACCAGAGGATAGCCCAGCTGGCACAAAAGGGTGCCAAGGTAGTGGTATGCGCCCATAACGCCCTGGAGCGTAAGGTGGAGAGAAAGGATTTCGCCCTCTGGGGCAGCCAGTACGACCTGGCCCAACTAATAAAGGAGTCCAACCGCTTCCTGTCCTTTAATTAGTCTGAGCCTTTGCCTAAGCCCAGTGGGTAGGCAACGACCTTTATGGTCGTTGATTGTGTTTCAACGAGGTAAACCTCGTTGTCTACCCAGATTCTTCGCTTCGCTCAGAATGACATCTGGCGAATCTATTTCAGCTATCCAAAAGCCTGTGAAAGACATAATTGTCCTGGTACAAAGGTCTCCCTTTAATACCCTAAGGAATTCAGAAGGCCTGAGGATGTCCGTGGGCCTTACCCTGGAGGAGGGTAACAAGGTCACCGTAATCTTTCTCGGGGACGGTGTATACCTCCTGAGCAATATTAATCCTGAGCTCATTCAATCTGGTACCATCTATAAACACCTCGATGCCCTGAGGCTCCTGGGACACAGGGTAGTGGCAGAGAAGGAGTCCCTGGAGGAGAAGGGCATTGAGAAGCCAGCGGTAGAGGCCGAGGTGGTCTCAAGGTCTGAGGTTATAAAAATGATTGCTAACGCAGATTCGGTCATACCCTGGCAGTGAGATGAAGATACTTCATGTAATAAAAGAGAAAGACCACTACCTTGCCCTTTCCACTGCCCTGGGCCAGAGGGAGGATTCCTCCAACGATATAACCCTCCTCCTCATTCATGACGCAGTACTCACTAGAGAAGACTCCCTGGAAGGGCTAAAGGTTCTGGCCCTAAAAGATGATGCAGGGGCCAGGGGCATAAAGCCCACATGTCCCCTGATAGATTACCAGGAGATGCTCAAACTAATCTTTGATTCAGAGAGAGTAATATGCTGGTAAAGATAGTTGTAAAGCTAATCTTATCTCTTGTAATTATCTTATGGTTACAGTCTGCTGTCCTGGCACAAGTAGAATTAGAAATCAAAGAACACCGATTAAAGAACGGCCTCACCCTCATAATGCACGAAGACCACTCCTCGCCTATCATAAGCTTCCAGGTCTGGTACAACGTGGGCTCAAGAAATGAAAGGCCTGGGATAACAGGAATATCCCACCTCTTTGAGCACATGATGTTTAAGGGCTCAAAGAACGTGGGCCCAGAGGAACACAGCCGCATAGTAAATCTTAACGGTGGCGCAGACAATGCCTTCACCACAGAGGATACTACGGCATACTTTGAGAATCTACCCGGTTCCAAGCTCGCCCTGGCTGCAGAGCTAGAGGCAGACAGGATGGCCAGCCTCCTCCTCACCGCCCAGACCCTGGCCTCGGAAAGGGAAGTGGTCAAAGAGGAAAGACGCCTCCGCATAGACAACTCCCTCTTCGGCACCCTGGCTGAGCAACTCTACGCCACTGCCTTCAGCCTCCACCCCTACCGCTGGCCGGTAAATGGCTGGATGTCTGACCTGGATGCTATTAATCTAGAAGACTGCCAGGCCTTTTACCGCTCTTACTACGCCACTAATAACACCACCGTGTTGGTCCTTGGGGACATAGACCCCCAGGAGACTATCTCCACTATAGAAAAATATTTTGGCCATCTGGCCCCTCAGGAAAGGCCCAGGGAGGCTATACCTCCTGAACCTCCGCAAAAGGGAAAGAGGCAGGCTGACTACTACGTGTCCACCCAATTCCCTTGGCTGGCCGTTGCTTATCACATCCCTGAGGCAACCCATCCTGATGTCCCCGTACTGGAGCTAATAGAAAACATCCTCTCCCAAGGACACAGCTCGAGACTTTACAAGAGAATCATCTACCAGGGCCAGATGGCCCAATCCGTCTCCGCCTCTGTGGATAGAAACAAGGACCCTGGACTCTTCGTTGTTACTATAACTGGCATAAAAGAAGGCCACTCCCCAGAGGAGGTAGAGTCCATCATATACGAAGAACTGGAGAGGCTGAAGGGGGAGACGGTAGAGGAAAGGGAACTCCTGAAGGCCAGGAACCAGTTGGAGGCAGGGCTTATCTTCAGCCTCCAGACCAACTTTATAAAGGGCATAAGGATGGGCCTTAGCCAGGTACAAAGTGGGGACCCCAGGGCCTTCCTCAAAGACCTGGAGAAGTACCGCAAGGCCACTAGCGAGGACGTTCTCAGGGTGGCAAAGGAGTATTTTACGGAGAGGAACCGCACAGTACTAAGGTTATTACCGGAAGGATAAAAAATAAAGGAATGCATAGGTATTACGCCATTACTCCGATCCTTTTCCTGGTCCTCTTTGTGGGGTATTCCTTAGCCGAGGAAAAGGCGCTATCCCTCAACTACCAAAAGACCTCCCTGGAGAATGGGCTGAAGGTAATCATGGTAGAACATCATGAACTGCCCACAGTCGCCGTAGAACTCCTGGTCAGGGCTGGCTCTGCCCATGACCTCCCTGGCAGGGAGGGCCTGGCCCATCTCGTCTCCTCCACCCTCCTGGAAGGTACTACCAGGAGGACCTCCCAAGGAATATCCGAGGAGATAGATTTTATAGGGGGCACGCTCCGCACAGACTGCGATTATGACTCCACCTCCATCACTGCCACTTCCCTGAAGAGGGACCTCCCAACCATCCTGGACTTAATTACAGACGTAGCCAGGCACCCCTCCTTTCCTCCCGAGGAGCTAGAAAGGCAGCGTGACAAGGCCACCACTGCCATCCTCAGGGAGAGAGACGACAAGGCAGCGATAGCCCGTAGACACTTCCATGAGATGCTTTATGCTGGCCATCCTTACGACCATCCTCCCCTGGGCACCCTGGAGGGTGTGAAGACTGTTACAAGGGAGGAGGTTCTGGAGTTCCACAAAAGACACTATCTGCCAGGCAACTCTATCCTGGTCGTGGTGGGAGATATAGAGCCTGGCCCTACCCTGGAAGAGCTTAGAAGGTCTTTCGGAGATTTGTCAGGAGAGGTGCAATCACAACCCGCTCCCCCAGCCCTCCTACCTCAGACTGGGCAGAGAATTCGGTTGATAGATAAACCTGACCTCACCCAGACGGAGATAAGGATTGGGCATCTGGGGATTGACAGGGCCAGCCCTGAGTATTTTCCTCTCCTCCTCCTTAACCGAATCTTAGGGGTGGGACCTACATCAAGGCTCTACACGAGGCTCCGCGCCGAGAGGGGGCTCACTTATAGCGTGAGGAGCCAGTTTGACGCCAGGAAGCAGAAAGGCCCCTTCGTTATCAGCACCTATACAAAGAATGAAACCACCCTGGAGACCCTGCAGTTACTCCTGGAGGAGCTAAAGAGACTGAAAAAGGAGGGTATAACATCGGAAGAACTTCAGGGGGCCAAGGCCTACTTTGCAGGACACTTCCCCCTAAACATAGAGACTCCTGCCCAGATAGCCTCACAATTGTTAGAACAGGAATTCTACGGCCTGCCAGAGGGTTATCTAGAAAACTACATAAAGAATATACAGGCAGTTACCCTCCAGGAGGTGAACTCAGCGGCCGCAAGGTTCCTAGACCCAAATAACATCTTAATAGTCCTGGTGAGCAAGGCGGAAGAGGTGCTTGAGAAGGTAAAGACCCTGGGAGAGGTGGAATTAAAAGGACTCTGAACAAGGTAGGCAGAGTTTATTAACTCCAATACCATATGTCATTCTGAGCGAAGCGAAGAATCTAATTCTAGAGATTCTTTCCGCCTTAGGCGGATGCAGGGTTTTCAGAGGTCTCTTGTAAAAATACAGAGAGACATTATTAGAGTAAAAAGCCCTTCTTTATAGACCCCTCGCCCAATTTCTCTTTTATCTGGTCTGTGGCCTCTTGGAGCCTCTGGGCCTTCACCTCCTGGTCCTGGAAGAGGTGGAGCTGTTCCAAGGTCTCCGCCACGGTGAGATTAGAAAGGGTTACTCCTACCAGCCTTACTGCCTTGTCCTCCAGGTCCACCCTTTCCCTGAGTAGGGCATCTACATATCGCCAGATGGTTTCTGTGAGGTCGGTGGGGGTGTCTAAAGTTGTGCTCCTGGTGATGGTCTTAAAATTGCTGTATCTTATTTTAATGGTGATGGTCTTGGCCCTCAGCCCCATATCCCTCAGGGTGCTGGTTACTTCCTCGGTAAGTTGGTAGAGCTGTCTCCTTATTACCCCGTAGTCCTTGATATCCCTTTCAAAGGTAACAGACCTGCCTGTGGACTTAGGCTCCCAATCAGTGACCACAGGGCTCTCATCTACACCTCTAGATAGATAATAAAGGCCCTCACCCCACCTACCGAATTCCTCTACCAGGGCCTCCAGGGGGAGCGCACGGAGGTCCCCTATGGTGTGTATGCCTAATTCATGGAGTCTATTCTCTGTGGCCCTGCCTACACCTAAAATCTTAGAGACTGGGAGGTCTCTGAGCACCTCCTCTTTTTCTTCATCCTTGATAACTACGAAGCCATCAGGCTTTCTGAGGTCTGAGGCCAGTTTAGCCAGGAATTTGTTAGGACCAATACCTATAGAGGCTGTAAGACCTATCTCCTCCCTGATTCTCCTCTTAATCTCTCTACCAATATTCTCTGCACCACCAAAGATAGCCTCTGTGTCAGTAACATCCAGGTAGGCCTCATCCAGGGAGGCTGGCTCCACCAAAGGGGTATATTTTTTGAATATGCCAAGGAGTTCTTGGGCGACCTCGGCGTAACGTTCTATCCTGGCCTCAACAAAAACCGCCTGGGGGCAGAGCTTCCTTGCCCTGGTGATTGGCATGGCGCTGTGGACTCCGTAGCGTCTGGCCTCGTAGGAGGCAGAAGAGACCACACCCCTTCCCTCTGGGCTCCCGCTCACTATAACAGCCTTACCCCTGAGCCCAGGGTCATCCAGTTCCTCTACAGAGGCAAAGAAGGCGTCCATGTCCACGTGGATTATCTTGCGCATATAGCGTCTCCCATAGAGGCCCCTTCTACAAAAGGCCCTAAATGTATCTTAATATAATGCGTAGCTTGTGGAAAGATACTCCTGGAAGAGCAAAGGCCCCTCCTTAACAGGAGGAGGCTTTAGAAGAGGAAATTCTACTCTTTTAGTATCATAGGCTGATCGCAGCAAACCAAAGTCCCTGCCCCACCCTTAGTCACCTCTACCTCCGCCCCGCATATCTCGCAGTAATATACCTCGCCGGCTTCTGTCATCTTACTCCCCCCTATTAACTGACTGTGCCTTTTAAATTGCGCAGTTGCTGGGCCAGATCCGTGAGATGCCGCTTTTCTTCTTCCATAAGAATCTTGAACGCCCTCTTACCTTTAGGGTTATTACAGAGCCTGGAG
This sequence comes from Candidatus Brocadiales bacterium, assembly GCA_030586765.1. Lineage (GTDB taxonomy): Bacteria > Planctomycetota > Brocadiia > Brocadiales > Bathyanammoxibiaceae > JAUQZZ01. The sequence continues at coordinate 13,085 of JAUQZZ010000036.1, forward strand.
GCCTCGCTGTAGAAGAGAATAGAGTCCTTTTCCGTCTGGATGCCTATCTGCAATGCCTCCGCATCGCTGAGAGCCCTTTCACGGGCCTTTTCTTTTTTCCCTGGCTTCGTAAAGACACCAGTATCTATAATGGTGCTAAGGTATCTGCTGACCACTTCGTCTTCTTCCCCCCACCAGGGCTCGCCTCCCTTTTTTGGCAGTTTTGCTCGGAGATTCTCAAAGATTTCCAGGTGCCTCTTCTCCGCCTGGGCCAGTTGGGTAAAAAAACGTTTTGCCCTGGGATTCTTTGTCCTAGAGGCAGCCTCGGTGTAAAAGCTATATCCCTCTTTTTCCAGGTTAGAAGCAATTCTCAGGGCCTCATCATCATTCATAAGCTTAAGGAACATGCCGCTGCCTCCCTTCTCTTTGAAGGATTTGCCTTAGACTCCGTCAATGAGGTGGCCCAATTTTCTCTTCTTTGTCTGGAGATATTGGACATTCTCCTTGGTGGGGGTAACGGTTATGGGTACCCTCTCTACTATCTCCAGTCCGTAGCCTGTCAGGGCACTAAATTTCTTAGGGTTATTGGTAAGAAGTCTCATCTTTGTTATGCCCAGGTCTCTGAGTATCTGGGCCCCTATTCCGTAATCCCTCTTATCTGGTAAGAAACCCAGCTTTTCATTGGCCTCTACTGTGTCCAGGCCCTCCCTTTCCTGTAGGGCGTAGGCGTGGAGCTTATTTTCCAGTCCTATGCCCCTCCCCTCCTGACGCATGTATAGCACTACACCCTTGCCCTCCTTTTGGATTATCCTCAGAGAATTATGTAGCTGTTCGCCGCAGTCACAGCGCAGGGAGCCAAAGATGTCCCCTGTGAGGCACTCATCGTGCACCCTCACTAATATAGGCTCCTCCTGCTGTGGGGCAGGGGAGCCATCCATACTGCCTACATTCCCTAAACACAGGGCTATGTGCAGATAGTCATCCACAAAGGAGCGGTATAGATGCACCTGGAATTCGCCGTACTCTGTGGGCAGGTTCACGGAGACCTTTTTCTCTATAAGGCGCTCCTTCTCGCGCCGGTACCTAATAATATCTGCTATGGTGCAGACCTTTAGGTGGTGTCTCTCGGCGAACTTCTTAAGCTCGGGGAGCTTGGCCATCTTACCCTCTTCCGTCATGACCTCACAGATAACAGCCGCGGGCCTGAACCCTGCTAACTTAGCCAGGTCCACTGCCCCCTCGGTATGCCCTGCCCTGACAAGCACCCCTCCGGTCCGCGCCTTCAAAGGGAAGACGTGGCCCGGCCTAGCTAGATCCTCTGGCTTTGCGTCCTTGCTCACCGCCGCAAGGATGGTAGCTGTCCTGTCCTCTGCGGAGACGCCAGTGGTTATACCCCTCTTGGCATCTA
>JAUQZZ010000220.1 GCA_030586765.1 Candidatus Brocadiales bacterium
CGCTTATAAAGTCCTACCAATTCTGCCTGGGCGAGGATATGGCCCTTCATGGCCTTTTCTACGTCCTTTTTGGTGGCCCTGGGGGGTAGACCTAGTTTTGTGTCAAGGGCGTAGAGTTTGAAGAAGTAGCGGTGGGCTGGGCCAGGGGGTGGACATGGCCCCCCGTAACCTACGTTTCTAAAATCGTTTACACCTTGTCTTGCCCCGTTCTCAAGAACCTCTTTTGGGGTCATTCCTTCGGGGAGTTTCCTCGTCTCAGGGGGGAGGTCGTATATTACCCAGTGAACCCATGTGCCTACGGGTGCGTCTGGGTCGTCGCAGATAAGGGCGAGGCCCAGGGTCTTCTCTGGTACGTCCGTCCAGCTCAGTGGTGGGGAGGCGTCCGCCCCGTCACAGGTATACTTAGCAGGGATTTTTTCCTGGGCCTTGAAGGCCGCACTCTTTATCTCCATGGCCATGACCTCCTCCGCTCCCATAATGCCCGTAATTGAAAGTAAGACGCCAACTACAAAGCCTTTGAAAAGTTTGATACGCATATCTCTCTCCCCTTTAGTAGAGAAACTGCCTCCAGGTACTATGCCAGCATTTTGCTTTCAAATTCTAAGGTATCCTGTTCCGCCTGAGGATAAATATCGTCAATAGCCCTCTGGATTTTAATGGTTTTTTGGAGTGTGGTGATAATCTTACCGTAATGTCTAATATCATTAAGAGACAACCTTCTTCCTTTCCTATCCTTTAGCCATTTATCGCATACCTGATAGCCCCCGATTTGGTATTCCCATACCTCTGGTTCTATCCTTTCAAAGTATTGGTTCTCATTTATGTAGACCCTCCCGCTCCGCCTAAGGCGGATGGATTCGTATCGTACCTTTTCAATCTCATTTTCCCCCTTGCCCTGGAGCCTGGCAGTGGGGGAATCTGGTTCAGTGGACTTCAACAGGTGCAAGTCCACGAGCTTCTTTCCATGTTCTCCCATCCGGCTGAATAGTTTGTAGTCCTTCGTAAAGGGAATCCGAGGGAAGTCAATCTTCAGGAATTCGGCGTACTTTGTGCGGTAGGTATTGGAGTAGAGGATGGCGTAGATATAGTAAAAGATTTGTTCAGGGGTGGGTGCCTTTTTAAAGGTCTTTGCGAGTTGCTCAAGCAGAGGTTGCGAGATATTAGGTTCTCTTACACTGTACTCCGCTGGAGACTCAAAAATCAGCATGGTGGTGGTGAACGTCCCCTTCTTGGGAGGGTCGTCTTTTTTCTTTTCTTTGTAGAGGTAGAGGGGGAAGAGGAATCCAATACCTTTATTGCTTAAGGTGATACGGCTTTCTATAATGCTGTGTGTTGCAAGGGCATGATTAAATATGCCTTCTGCAACTTGTCTTACTGTGATCAACCCCAGATTCTCCTGCTTCATATGTCGCATGACCTCATGACGCGGCATACAATGAAAACCGCGGGATTTGCCAGTGTAGTAGGTATATCGTATGTCAAAGGGTCTATATAAGATTGGCACTATCTTCTTTCTGTCCAGACCGCTGTCCTTCAGGTCCTGTTGGGCCAGCTCCACCTTCCAGTCCCTCGCATCCTTGCCCAGATTATAAGCCCTTCTAGCAAGTTCTTTATCAATCTTAGAAAAGTTTAAT
>JAUQZZ010000221.1 GCA_030586765.1 Candidatus Brocadiales bacterium
GGCCCGAAGGAAGACATAATATGCCTGTGTCCCTTCCTTCGGGCCTTTTTATTTTAAAGTTCAGAGAAATTTCATTTGAGGTGAACGTAATGCTTGAGGACATATTAAGACAGATAAGGACCATACTGCAAAACCAACTTCCTAACAAGCTTGACCAGATAGAACAGGAGAGGGCGGATGGGGTGAGCCTGGAGGACGTGCAATCATTTCTTATTCAAACCTTCCCAAGGGAAGGTACTCACCTTAAATACCCAGCCATCTACCTTCTGGGGCTGGAAACTACCGGTGCTAATGCAATCTCACGCAGGAGGGAGCTAAGGCATCCGATTTCTATCTGGGTCATTGATAGGGTGGTCTCTCCAGACAGTGAACTTCCTCAGACCAGGCTCTTGCGATACGTAGAAGCAGTGGAAAGGATTTTGGCCAGCGACCCTTCCCTCGGGGCAAGGGCTATAGATTCAGTGATAACCAGACATGTGCACCTCCTTAAAGAAGGGAAAGATTTTGTAAGAAGGGCCATCCTTTACCTGGAGGTTCTGGAAAGGCCCTCCACGAACAATTACTAGGCCGTTTATTCATTGAGGAGAAGGCATGATGGCACACCAGGAACCAAACTTTGAGGAATCAGGGGCTATGGAAGGCGCTCAAATGACACCTGTGTCTAGCTGGAAAGGGCCTATCTGGGATGTCCTGGCCCCTTGCGATGGTAAACTCATTCAATGGTTTTTCGATCCTAATACAACACCACTCCCCAAATGGGTAGGAGAGGAAGAAAATCTCTGTCTCATACAACCTTATGATTCTCCCGTGAATAAAAGGGTTACCTCCCCTGCCGCTGGTATGCTTCTGAGAATTATAGCGGGAGTGGGGGAGGATGTGCGAGAAGGGATAACTCCTTTATGCGAGATAAAGGTTTTCGGTATACAGCTTTAAGGAGGTATATCCCAAAGGAGGCACCTTCATTTAACCAAAAACCTGGCTGAGACGCCAGTATCCTGGACCGTTACTGAGGAGTCCTGAGGAGTTATATCACTTTCTTCGGGTATTACCCTGGTGTCACCGGCTAGTGCACTGCCATCCTCCACAAAGAGGTTAGTAGACCTTATGAACCTGCAGGAAGGACCTATAGAGCCATCGGGCCTGAGCTTCAAAACCCAGAGGTCAGCGTCTCTTTCATTAAAAGACTGTGTGTCACCAGCCACTATGTACCCTCCATCACTGGTCTGCTGGATGGAACGGGCCATATCACATCCACTTCCCCCATAAGTCCTTTGCCACTCCAGGCTTCCATCAGCCTTGAGCTTCATGACCCAGAGGTCTGTTTCCTTGACACCCGCAGGCATCATCCCACCTGCCAGTATGTATCCGTTATCATCGGTCTGCTGTATGACATAGGCAGCTTCACCATAACCTCCCCGATAATTTTTTTGCCATTCCACAGTCCCGTCCCCCCTGAGTTTTAGAACCAGGACGCCGCCTTGAGTATGGAATTCCCATTTTATCTTAGCCATTGTACCCACCACTATGTATCCCCCATCTCTAGTCTGTTGTATGGAATTGACCCAATCATCATTTAACCATCCGTAGGTCTTCTGCCACTCCACTGTCCCATCC
>JAUQZZ010000037.1 GCA_030586765.1 Candidatus Brocadiales bacterium
GCAATGACCAAAGACTCCGACACTGCCCCTTCTTGTAGCGCAGACCTTCGGGTCTGCCTTTTATGCAGGGCTAAAGCCCTGCCCTACAATTTTGGATCTCTGCAGGTCTAAAGACCTGCGCTACACACTACAAAAGCTCCCCTTGCCCCTGCTCTGGGGCCTTTACCTTCTTAATAGACTCCCCCTCCCCAAGGGTCTCTATCCTCTCCAGACGGCTGCCGAATCTATCCAAGTCTTTAGAGGCATCGTCGTACCTTTGGAGACAGTTCCTCAGGTGTTTCCCCAGGACTTCGAAGTCCTCTCCAAATTTTGAAAAATCCACCTTCAGGGTCTGGAGATTCCTGACGACCTCCTCCACCCGCTCCTCTACCTGCATCCCCTTCAGGCCCAGGAGGATGGTCTGGAGATAGCTGTAAAAGGTATTGGGGGAGACAGGGATGACCCTCTTCTTAAGGGAGTATTCAAAGAGTCCCTCATCCCCAGAGGCATCATCCTTTATTATGGTCTCGTAGTAGATATTCTCAGCAGGGATATACATGAGGGCAAAGTCAAAGGTGCCCTCCTCAGGGCGGATATATTTAGAAGCAATTTTATCTATCTCTTTCTTTACACTGGCAATGAATTCCCTTCTGGCCCGCTTTCTCGCCTCTTCGTCCCCAGCCTCGATAAATCTCCTGAAGTCATCAACAGGAAACTTGGCGTCCACCGGCACCAGCCTCTCCCCCAGGGTGATGACAGCGTCCACAACCTCGTTGTTTTGAAATCGGTGCTGGAGGGAGAAATGGTTGGGTACGACCTGCCTGAGGAGGTTGGCCAGGAGAAGCTCTCCCAGTTCGCCCCTCAGCTTTGGCGGTTTTAGGATATCCTGGAGGCTGGCTATGTCCTTGCTTATCTCCTCCAACCTGTGGGTTGCCTTGTGCAGCTCCCCCAGTTTGCTATGCACCTCGCTCACCACCTTGGTGGTGCCTTCTAATCTATTGCCCAGGGTCTCATGGGTCTTGGCGATTATCTCCCGATGGGCATGCAGGTCCTTATTCACCTGCTCTGTGAGCTGGCCCAGGCTCAACCTGGTCTCGTTCCTGAGGCCGTCCATCTGCTGTTGAACCCTGGCGCCAAGGGCCTCATTGTTCCTCTGGATTACATCTATAAACTGGGTCAGGCCCTGGCGGCTCTCTTGTCTGAGGGCGTCCATCTGCTGCTGTATTAGTAGATTTTCCTGCCCCTTTTCCTGCCCCCTACCCCTGAAGAGTATAAGGAATATAACCCCTACCAGCAGGGCAACAACTACGATGTTCAGGTACTCCATAATATGACCTCCATACACTTATAAGTATGAATAGCTTTTAGGATGTTAGCCTGTTTTTTCCTGGCGTGCAAGGTAAAAAAGTGCCCCAAGACCCATAAGCCAATCCAATAGATTCGCTTCGCTCACTACAAGATTTTGAACTTCGGACGTGAGTTCGGACATAATTTTAACTTCTGTTGCGGCAATTGGTTTGGGAATTCAAAATGCCTACCGGAAACAGGCACAACGAAGGCAAAAATTTCCTCCCCCTTGATGGGGGGAGGGGGAGTTCTTAAGGCCTTTACCTTCAAAATAATGGTAAGCTATGTCCGAACTCCTGTCCCAAGCTCAGAAGATTCCCTTGACCTCCTAGCCCAGGGTGATTACAATTTAGTTGCCTCTCAAGGAGATGGAAATCTTTATGGATTCGCTACTTAAATTAATCCAGAAGGACAAGAAATTTCAGGCCCTCCTCAAAGAACTCCCTAAGGCAAAGGAATTAAATATTGGGGGTCTATGGGGCTCCTCAGCGGCCTATCTCCTGGCAGCCCTTTCCGAAAGGGCGCCCTCCTGGATACTCCTGGTCACTAGCTCCATTGAAGAGGCAGAGGAGGCCAGGGAGGATATCAACCTCTTCAGGCCCAACACTGCCCTTATATTCCGCCCATGGGAGGGTTTTTCTACGGAGGAGTGGAGGCCCTCAAGACAGCTCCCCCCTGAACACCTCCAGATACTAAGCCCCTTGCTCTTCTGGAGGACAGAAGTATGCAGCGTCGTCCGCCTTAGGCGGACGCACCCAACGTCTTCATTCGTCCGATACGGAAATTCCGCCTTAGGCGGACTACACAAACAAAAAGGCTTACCTGTTCCGCCTAAGGCGGATAGGGCAGGGGTCCCACACCCCACACAAAAAATAATTGTCTGCCCCATCCAGTCCCTCTTACAGAAGCTCCCCAGGCCAAAGACCCTCCTTGAGAGTACCCTAAAGGTAACTGTGGGAGAGGAACTGGGGCCAGAGAAGATACTCGAATGGTTAGTGGAGCGGGGCTTCCAGAAGGTCTCTCGGGTAGAGGCACCTGGGGAGTACAGCCTCAGGGGAGGTATCATAGACATATTCCCCCCTTCTTCAGACCTCCCCTACCGCATAGAATTCTTTGGCGACACAATAGAATCCATCAGGGTCTTTAATACAGACACCCAAACCTCCGTAAGTGGCTTAAAAGAGGTAAACATCCTTGCCTTCAAGGATTCTGCCCCAGGGGAAGTAGAAGAGGGCTCTCTCCTGGACTACCTTCCGGAAGATGCCTGGATAGCCCTGCGCGAACCTGACACCATAGAGGACCGCGCTAAGAAGATGCCTGGCCCCTTACCATGGATGCACCCTTATAATGAGATAGAAAAAAACTGGGACAGGCATACTAAATTATCTCTCTCCTTCCTCCCCTTTGAGTGTGAAGGGGCCTACAACTTCCAGGTAGAATCTGTGGAGCGCTTCGGCCCAGAGCCCAGCCGTGCCCTAGAGGAATTGAAGAGGCTGTCTGCCTCAGGCGGACTGGCCAAACGCACCATAGTCTTCTGCAACAACGAGGCAGAGGAGATGCGCTTCCAGGAACTCCTAAAGGATGCTAGCCTCCGCCTGGAATCTGCTATAGGCCGACTAAACTGCGGCTTCTTCTTTAAGGACCTAGATATATTCCTCCTCTCCCACCATGAACTCTTCCACCGCTACAGGATAAGGCGAGAGCCGAAAAAACCCGTGCCCTCAAGGCCTATAGAAAGCCTTTTAGAGCTTAAACGAGGCGACTACGTGGTGCATGTAACCCACGGTATAGCCCAGTTCTTAGGCATAGAGGCCCTGGAGCAGGACAGAAAGAAGCGGGAGTGCCTGCTCCTGGAGTTTGAGGGTGGCACCAGGCTGTACGTGCCAGCGGCCAGGATAGAGCTGGTACAGAAGTATATCGGCCCTAAGGAGCATAGACCCCCTCTGAGCAGGCTGGGTGGCCAGGCCTGGACCAGGAAGCTCCAGGAGGTGGAGCGGGCTGTGACGGACCTGGCAGGAGAACTCCTGGAGATGCAGGCCCTCCGCAACGCAAAGCCAGGGATAAGGTATCCTCAGGACACCCAGTGGCAGAAGGAGTTTGAGGCGGAATTCCCCTACGAGGAGACAGAGGACCAGCTCAAGGTAAACCAGGAGATAAAGAAAGATATGGAGTACCCCAGGCCAATGGACCGCCTGGTCTGTGGAGACGTGGGCTACGGAAAGACGGAGCTAGCCATCCGTGCGGCCTTTAAGGCCGTGATGAATGGAAAACAGGTATCGGTGCTAGTCCCTACTACTATCCTGGCCCAGCAACACTACCGCACCTTCTCCGAGAGGATGGCCGACTACCCTATAAGGATAGAGTCCCTGAGCCGCTTTAAATCCCCTGCTGAACAAAAGACCATCCTAGAGGCCCTGATGCAGGGGACCGTGGACATAGTAATAGGCACCCACAGGCTCGTCCAGGGGGATGTAGAGTTCAAAGACCTGGGCCTGGTAATAATAGATGAAGAACAACGCTTTGGGGTGGAACATAAGGAGCGCCTGAAAAAGCTCCGTCAGACGGTGGACATCCTCACCCTCACGGCCACACCTATCCCCAGGACCCTGCACATGGCCCTCCTGGGCCTGAGAGACATCTCTTCCCTGAACACACCGCCCCAGGACCGCCAGGCCATACGCACCTTCCTCATGCGCTACGACCCAGAGAAGGTCCGTCAGGCCATCCTCTTTGAGCTGAACCGCGAGGGACAGGTGTACTTTGTCCATAACCGTGTATATAATATCGCAGAAGTAGCCGAAAATCTGACCCGGCTCCTGCCCGAGGCCGGGATAACCGTTGCCCATGGACAGATGCCTGAGAAACTACTAGAAGAAAGGATGCTCGCCTTCATAGATAAAAAATACGATGTGCTGGTATCCACCACCATCATAGAATCGGGTATGGACATACCCAATGTAAACACCATCTTTATTAATGAGGCCGATTCCTTTGGCCTGGCTGAGCTCCACCAGCTCCGCGGACGGGTGGGGCGCTACAAGCACATAGCCTACGCTTATCTACTGCTCCCTACAAAGAGACCCATCAGCCCTGAGGCAGAGAAGCGGCTAAAGGCAGTTGAGGAATTCTCCCATCTGGGGGCAGGTTTTAAGATAGCCCTCCGGGACCTGGAGATACGTGGAGCAGGCAACATCCTGGGCCCCGAGCAACACGGCCACATAGCCGCCCTTGGCTACGAGATGTACTGCCAGCTCATGGAGACCGCAGTAAAAAGGATAAAAAGGGAACCCCTGCCCCTCACCTTAGACGTCTCCATAAACCTAAATCTCGACTCCTACATACCTACGGATTATGTGCCCGAGGAGACCCTCAGGATGGAGATATACAGAAAGCTCTCCCACTGCCACTCCAGGGAAGAGATAAGGGCCGTGGAGGAGGAACTCAGGGACCGCTTGGGGCCCCTGCCCCAGCCCGTGAAGAACCTCCTCATAGAGAGAGAACTGAGACTGGCGGCCCAGGGCTTTAGCATACGTTCCATGCTCCGAATAGACGGTAGGGTGGTCCTGGAGGTAGAAGACCTAAAAAAGGCCGAGACCTGCCTCTATGACCTGAGGCGACGGATACGGGTCATAAACGACAACACCCTGCACCTGCAACTCCCTAAAAAGGACGCCTCTCCTGAGGAGATGGTAGATTTTCTAAAGAAAGTGTTTAAACTGTAACTATTTATTTATAAAAGGAGACCTCTGCAAAAGTTGCTACAATGCCATGCGATGTGTCATTCTGAGCGAAGCGAAGAATCTAGTATTTTAGAGATTCTTCGGTCGTTTCACTCCCTCAGAATGACAATTGTGCAGGATTTTTCAGAGATCTCGAGGTATAAATTGGAGGAGGGTCTTTGAGGTTCTCTATCGAGAAGTGCATCATTCTACTTACCACGTGCCTAATGGCATGGTCTCTAGCCCATCGTCCCCTCCTGGCCGAAGCAAAGTACATGGAAACCATCTGGGCAGTGGTAAACAATACAATAATTACCGAAGAGGATGTAAAGAGACGCGCCCTTGTACCCCTAAGCGAGGCCCAAAAAAAATACAAAGGCAATGAATTGACGCTAAGAATCCAGGGGATACTCGAAGAGGTCCTCAACCAGCTCATAGACAGACAGTTGTTGGTTCAGGAGGCCCACCGACTTATAGAAAAGAATCCTGTACTAATGGAGGACATAGAAAAAGAGCTAGCCGCCTTTCTTAAAGAGGCCGTGGAGGAGGTAGGCTCCCTGAGCAAATTCTACGAAATCGCTACTAAAGAAGGGATTAACCCCGCAGAAAAGAAAAAGGAACTCAAGGACGACCTCATGGCGGAAAGGCTTCTTAAGGACCTTGTTTATAAAAAGGTAACTATCTCTCCAAAGGACATCAGGGATTACTACCAGAGCCACCTAGAGGAGTTCACCCAGGGAAAACAAGCAAAGGCGAGGCAGATTTTCCTAAAATTCTCCTCCTTCCCTAATAAGGAGGAGGCAAAAAAGAAGGCCGAGGAACTAAGGGACAGGGCAAAAAGGGGGGAGGATTTCGAGGCCCTGGTCAAGGAGTTCTCCCAGGGACCTAGGGCATCCACTGGCGGCCTCTGGGATTTTGAGGATGTAAAGGTGATGAGGAAGGACCTGAAAGAGCCCATACTGGCCCTAGAAAAAGGAGAGATAAGCGACATCATCCAGAGCCCTGTAGGTTACCACATCTTTAAGGCAGAAGAGGTTAAACCTGCAAAGGAGGCCGACTTTATGGCCCTGCAAGAGGAGATCCGCGACCGCCTCTATAAAGAGGAGTCCACCAGGAGGAAGAAGGAATATATTCAAAACCTCAAAAAGAACGCCACAATAAAAATAACCAGCGGGGGGGGAGGCACAATCCATGACTAATATAGAGATAATGGAAGGCTTTCATCACCCTGGTCAGATTACCAAGACTGTTGAAGAAATTGTCAAGGAGTTTCAACTCCATGAGAAACTAGATAGTATAAACATTAAACATCCCCCCTTGGACCACCCCATAGACATGAACTATCTCTTCCCAGAGGAAAGACGCCTGGAACTGGAGATAGTAGATTCTCTGGATAATCTAGAAGGGCGCATCAGACATGAACTCATGCATGTGGTAGACCAACTGGATGCAGATTTCGGCTATAAGCGGAAAAGGGAGCCAGGGTCCGGCACTACCCAGCTCCGACGCTACAAATACCTCTGGAATGTCTATATTGACAGCCGCCTCCAGAGGGCAGGAAAACCCGCCTACGCCACCAAAGAGGCCCGAGAAGAGGAGCTGGGGGAGTGCTGGCCTGAACTGAGTGAGGAGACAAGGCTCGCCCTCTTCGAACACCTCTGGATCCTCCAGCCCCTGGCACAAAAACAGCTCCTCCAGTTGAGCAATAACATATTTAAATTTTCCAAAGACCTAAAGGCCCTGTCCAAGGGCCGAGGCGAAAGGCTAAGAAGATTCAAAACCCTGGAAGACCTCCGCCACTTCGCCCGGTGGGGAGATGTGGCAGAGGGGTGAATTATACGCCTCAGGCAAACTGCCAGGGCTAGAACCAGCGCAAAACTAATTCCCCCAAAAAGAAGATGTTTGGAAGAACGAAGGTAACACCTAAACCTGTAGATAAAGACGTCCAGTACTGGCTGAACCTCGCCAGGTACGACATGGATACGGCCGTGTCCATGTATAAGGCCAAGCGCTACCTCTATGTCCTCTTTTCCTGCCAGCAGGCCGTAGAAAGGATGCTCAACGCACTGGTTGTTAAGTCCAAAGGGGAATTTCCACCAGGCACTCACGACCTCCTGCACCTGGCAGAACTGGCCCAGCTAGAGCTCAAAAGGGAGGACAAGGAGTTCCTGGGCATGTTGTCCTTCTACTACGTGCACTCCCGATACTCCCAGGATACCTCAGAGGCTACAAAGAATATAGCCAGGGATTGCCTGGAAAAGACCCGTGGGGTTCTAAAATGCTTAGAACAGAAGATTCATTAAGGAAGGTCATAGAGGAGGTACTGTCCTTCCTCAAGAAGACCCTGGATATAAAGGCGGCCGTCCTCTTCGGCTCATACGCCTCAGGGTCCCCAAAGGAGCACCATGACATAGACCTGGCGGTCTTTTACTCCAACCCTTCCAAGTCTGCCTCGAGTGGAAAGCCCGATATGCCCCTGAGCCTGGAGGAACGGGCCAGGCTGGCTGCTCAAGTACGGCTCAACTGTGGAATGGATGTGGACCTGTATCTATTCCCTACCAGGGCCCTGGAGGAGGCCCGACACAGCAACCTCTGCGGCTTTATCTTAAAAACAGGAAAGCTAGTCTATAAAGAATCCTCCTCTACACAACTCCCCTTTAAGCTCATGACATGCATGAAGGAAGAGATACTGCGCCGCCTGCGAAGGTACCAGGCAGAGATGCTCAAGGAGACCTACCATGACCTCATGGAAGAAGCCTGCTACAGGAAGCTCCTATCCTTCTTCCTGGACACGGTGTATTCCTCAGAGGAACTCCACGGCCCCACCCAGGCCTTCAAGAAGATGGCCGACTACTTCATTAGTAAGGCAAAGAGCCAGGCCATCCTCTCCCAACTATTAGAACTCAACCGCCTCAGTGAGGACCTGGACGGCTGTATAGTAGAAAGGCTCTGTGAGTGGGGAGAAATCGGCGAAATAACCCCCGAGCTCTATGAAAGGGCTCTAAGGGCCTGTAATAATCTGGAGAAGCGCCAGCGCCATATAGAACTCTTTGGGCAGTGTATGACCAGCCTTCATGACATGGTCCACCACCCCCTGGCCAGCTTCATGATCAGACCCTTAAAGATATTATTATCTTATCTGGGCCACCCCGCCAGGCTTAAGGCCATGGAAGAAGGCTACGAGGCCCTCAGCGGCATTGAGGATATCTCCAGGTTTGTACAGGTGGTGAAAGAGCGAGAGACAGAGAGACTAAAGAGGATATACGAAGGGATAGATTTGTAGCGTCCGATCTCCGCATCGGATCCGCCTCAGGCGGATCGTGTGCGTCCACCTAAGGCGGACGACGCTGCCTCTAACTCTCTGATTTCTTCTTCTTCGCCCTGGTGGTTAAAGCCACTATAAAGTTCGCAAAGGCAAAGGCCCCCCATATCCCTTCCAGAATGGTAAACACCCAATTCCTCAATTCAAAGGCATACCAGGCAAGGGTAAATCCACCTACAAAATTCATTACCTGATAATACAAGACCTGCTGCCCCCTGCCCCAAAAGTTTCCCAAAATAAAGGCAGTTAAAAGCAAGGTGAGGCCAAATATCCCAATAGACATCTCAAGGGTAGTGCCCATTTTAAAAGGCCACCTTTCACAAAAGTGCAAGGAGGGTAGACAACGACCTTTATGGTCGTTGATTATATTCAACGAGGTAAACCTCGTTGTCTACCTAGATTTTCGCCTGAGGCGAATCCACCTTTGGCATTCCGTCGCCGTAGGCTAAGGATGCCTTTGGCGTGTCTTCCCTCCACTCAGAAGGACACAGGTTATTGGAGTTTACGTAGGGACAAACCTTTAGGTTTGTCCGTGGACAGGTCTAAAGACCTGTCCCTACAGTCTCCTGTTTACTAGTCCAGTCCGCCTGAGGCGACTCCCTCCCCCTAGAGGGGGAGATACACACCCCTTAATCCCCTCTTTCTGGAGGGGAGACACACCCCCAGCCCCTCCCGCCTGAGGCGGATTTTCAACTTTCCCTCCTATTAAGGAGGGTTAGGGAGGTGTTAGGGGGGAGACCACACTCCCCCTACCCCCTCCCATCAAGGCTTCGGCCGTGAGCGGTTCGGCTGAGCTCACCGTCGAAGCCTCAGCCGAACAGGAGGGGAGAAATTTGGGAAAATTAAAGGAACTCATAGACCTTTTCAGAGTTCTCACAGGATGGGTTGTAACCAACCTGATTATTCCCCTACGGTGACCCTGGCAAACCTGCGCCTGCCCACCTGGATGACCGCCCCTGGGCTCACCTCCCAGTCAAGGTTCGGGTCGGTGAGGGTCTGTTTATTTATGTTCACCCCACCCTGGGCTATCAACCGCCGGGCCTCGCTGTTGGTCTGGGCAAAGCCGCCAAGAACAAGCAACCTCACCAGCCATATCTTCCCATCCTTCACCTCCTTTCTGGGTACCACCACCTCAGCTATATGCTCTGGTAATTCATGCTCTCGGAAGACCTTATCAAACTCCCTGGCGGCCCCTTCTGCAGCCTCTCTGCCCCAGTACCTGGCCACCAGGGCCTTGGCTAGCTCCATCTTGGCTTCCTTGGGGTGGACATTATCCGAAAGGAGCTCATCTATCCTCTCATCGGGAAGGTCTGTGGTCAAAAGGAAATATTTCCTCATGAGCCCGTCCTGGATGGACATGGCCTTCCCAAAGACCTGTTCAGGCTCCTCAGTGATGCCTATGTAATTCCCCAGGCTCTTACTCATCTTCCTCTGCCCATCTATACCCTCCAGCAGGGGGGTGGTGAGGGCCACCTGGGGCTCCTGTCCGAAATCCCTCTGGAGGTCCCTGCCCACCAGGAGGCTGAAGAGCTGGTCTGTGCCCCCTAGTTCTACATCACTCCTGACCATAACGGAATCATAGCCCTGCATAAGGGGATAGAGGAATTCGTGGAGGCTTATAGGGATGCCTTCCTTGTAGCGCAGGGAGAAGTCGTCCCTCTCCAGCATCCTGGCCACAGTAATCCTAGAAGCCAGGCGGATAATCTCAGAGAAGCCCATCTTCTCAAACCACCGACTGTTATAGAGTATTTCCGTCCTCTCCATGTCTAGTATCTTACCCACCTGTTCTAAATAGGTCCTGGCATTGGCCATCACCGCTTCTCTAGTTAGCATGGGCCTGGTCTTATCAACACCCGCGGGGTCGCCTACCATAGCAGTATAGTCCCCTATAATAAGGATGGCTTGGTGGCCCAGTTCCTGGAATTTTCTCAGCTTCTGGATGGGTATGGCGTTACCGATGTGTATGTCAGGGGCCGTGGGGTCCAGCCCCAGCTTCACCCTCAAGGGCCTGCCTCCCCTGTGGGACCTGAGGAGCTTCTCCAGGAGCTCCTCTTCCCTGACAATGTCAATGGCCCCTCGCCTAAGGGCCTCTAACTGCTCTTCTGGTCCTATGTCAAAATGATGCAGGGCTGGCCCCTTACGGGTCATCCTAAGAATCCCCCCTTCTGTTTAAACCAGAGAACAAAGGTCAAGACCATGGAATTGTGGAGCATATGAATGGCAATAGGCGCTACCAAGGTGCCGGTCTTTTCAAAGAGATAACCCAGGAGGAGACCCAGGATAAATATCTGAAGAAAGATGTAAAGGTTTAGGTGAACCAGGGAAAAGAAGAAGGCGCTGAGGAGGATAGCCCAGGACTTCCCCAGCATGTCTCTTAAGGCTGGCTGGAGAAAGCCCCTGAAAAGGATCTCCTCGGCCATGGGCCCTGCCACTGCCCCCAAAAAGACCATAGTACCCAGAACCACAAAAGAGGTCTCTTCCATAACCCTCAACACTACCTCCTGAGACTGGGGCATCACCCCAAGGGAGCTGGACACAAACTCTACCAGGAAGCCAACACTCATAATTATGGGAAAGGCCACGAGGTAACGCAGGAACCCCTGAAAGAGATTCCCCTTCCAACTCATGAGGCTAAGACCCAGGGCCGAGACAGGCTGGCGGTATCGAAAGCTCACTATAAAAAGAACAAAGAGGCAGGAAAAAACATTAGTAATCAAGGAAAGGATAAGCACTACCGCATTTGTGCCTAATAACGCCACAGGGTCAACCCCCAAAACCTTCCGCACCAGGGTTATAAGCACCGTGGAGCCCAGAAGCACCATGAAGAAATAGAGGGCAAAGACCTGGAGGATGTCCATCAGGTCCCAGGGACAAGCCTCAGTGGTTCTAGTCATCCGTAGCTTCCGCCTCAATAGGCTGGACCATTACCTGGCGGTCACGGGGGCCGTCAAAATCACAGAGAAAAATCCCCTGCCATGTACCCAGGGCCAACCTCCCTTTAACTATAGGTACATTCTGCGAAGACCCTACCAGGGCTGCCTTAATATGGGCCGCAGCGTTGCCCTCTCCATGGGTATAAGGCCCTTCCCAGGGCACTAGCCTCTCCAGGGCGTTTATTATATCCTTCCTCACGGAAGGGTCTGCGTTCTCGTTCAGGACCACCCCAGCAGTGGTATGCGGCACAAAGATATAACATATCCCCCGCTCTACCCTTGACCTCTTCACCACCCCTTCCACCTCTCTGGTGATATCTACAAGGTCTGTGGAGTAGCGGCTCTTTACCGTAAGGCTTTGCATAAGTGCCGGGCCACCCTGAGGGGGCTTATCAAAGACTTTGGTGGGTGCCGCAGGCCCTGAACTTCCCTGAATCAAATTCAGGGCAGGGAAGCCCTGCGTTACCCCCTTCCTTCATGTTTATTAATCTACTTTCCCTGCAGACCTATTTTATAGGCGGTGCCGTCAAAAATCAACGTCTTTACCTCTCTGACCTCCAGGCATAAGTTCGGACATGGGTGCTTACTGTTTTCTACAAAAGTGCCTTCCCATGTCATTCTGGGTCCGCCTTAAGCGGAAGAAGTCACGCCAAAGGCATCCTTAGCCTACGGCGAAAATCTCATGTTTTTCTCCCCTCCCATTGGGAGCAGTTTTTCCAAGATAGCGCCTGCCGAATCCCCTCCCCTGGTGGGAGGGGGTAAGGGGGAGGGGGATTCACCCTCTCCCTACCCTCCCCCATCGAGGGGGAGGGTATTTTGTCCGAACCCTTGTCCAAGGCTTACTTTACCTAGGACGACATTTTCGACTTGACGATAGGAATAAAAATCGTAAATATATAAATATAAGATGCCTACAAGAGTTGGGTTAATCAATATCCTAGGGTAGGTGCGATAACTCACTCCTTCGCCAGAGGCATGGCAGATTCGCCTCTAGCAAACAACTCCGATGTGTTCTATAATATATTTTTATGCAGGAACCCCAGACAAATTTCCTGTTCGATAGACAGATCTCTCTGGTCCTGGAAAACCTCCCAGGAACCCTGGCAGAGATATGTTCCACCCTGGCCCAGAAGGAGGTCAATATCCTGGGCCTCTCCATATCTGATATGGTTGATACTGGCGAACTTCGGATGATAGTCAGCCACACCGAAAAGGCTAAAAGGCTACTGGAGGCCAGGGGCTATGATGTACTAGAGTCAGAGGTACTCTTAGTGGAGATGAGCAATAGGCCTGGGGTGCTGGCAAAGATTGCTGAGAAGCTGGCCAAGGGTAAGGTAAACATAGAGTATGCCTACTGCGCCGCCTCCAGAAAGGAGGGTAATGTCATGGGCGTACTGAAGGTCTCAGACACCACCAGGGCCTACGACATCCTCTCTGCCGGTGAGTGAGGTAGTATTAATGAAACCTCTGAAAAAGTGTAGGGCGAAGTCTTATACCCTCCCCCTTGATGGGGGAGGGAAGGGTGGGGGTGAATACCACCCTCCCCTAACCCCTCCCATCAAGGGAGGGGGAAGTTATAGGTCTATTATCATTTTGCAGCGGTCGAACTTGCTCGACTTAAAATCATAAGCAGCGTCCGCCTAAGGCGGACCACTACAATTCTTGATTTTTCAGGGGTTTATCAATATGAGAAGAACCCTTTTTATTCTAACGCTCTTAGGGGTCTTCTCCACCCCTGCTTGGGCAAGACAGTGCGACCTGGAATGGCAGACGCCTAAAAAGGTAGCCTATGAGGGGACTAATTACATCTTGTGGTTTTACCAGATAAAGAACAACGCCCAGGAGAATATCCTGGTCCCCATAGAGGTCTTCCTGGCTACGGACACAGGAGGCCGATACGTGGACCGTTATCAACCTGAGGTAGAGGCCCAGGTCTCACCCAAAGAATCCGCCTCAGGCAGATACGAGAATTCCTTCACCATGGCAGGGGAGTTCCTGCCAGGCCAGACAAAAAAGGCCATTGCCTATTTTGAAAATGTGGACGAAGATGCCAGGGAGATTTACATCTATGTAACTGGGCTTTCCCACTACTTCTTCTGGCGGTGGAGGAAGGTGGAGTCCTCCTACAGGATAACCTACAGAAGGGCTGGGGAAGGCTGGGAACTGGTAGAACACGGCTTCACTAAAGACACCACCCACAGGGATTATGAGTCGTGGATGGATACCTACCCTGAGGCATCCACCCCAGGCGGACCCAGGAGACCCATGGGGGTCTACCCCGATTCCGAACCCCAGGACAAGGCCCCGAAAGGACCAGAAGGACGCCGTCTCTCCGATATAGAAGATTTTATAGAGGTCCAGGACGCTATCTACAATGCAGATAAGATAAAGAGCCCCAGGAAGGCCCTAAACCTCTGGGAGGCCATAACAGATAGCCAGAATTACAGAGAGATAAACATGGATTTCCTTGAGAAGGTCTACACATGGGAAGAGGTTCGGCAGAAGAATAAAGAATTCCTTGAAGATAATCACGCCCGTATCACTGGTGAACCCTTTGAGGAACCCTCCCAGGCCCTCTGGCAGTCCTCTAAGGTGGACGGATACAAAGAGCTAGGTAATGGGGAACTCCTGGTTTACGCCCGTTTCGCAAGGCTTTATGAAAAGGAGTACCATTATGGCCTGGTCATCCTCAAGATAAAGAACACGGCGCCCTATTTCCCAATACCTAAGTGGAACCAATACCCCTATAACTCCAGATGGAAGGTCTGCGAGTACAGGTGGAGACATATCTCTAAACCTGATTACAACAAGAAACTCTTTGCAGGTTATCCAAAGGTAATACGGTAGACACCCCTCGTGCCTCAGTACGTAGGGTGCGTCAAGACGCACCCTTCCATTCCTGCGGCTACAGTAGGTAGGAATGGGAGCCATGTCAAAGTTCGCCAGTCCACGTGGAGGAGATGTCTCCGCCTGGTCTGCCTCAGGCATGATTTGTCCATGGACAGACTCTGTCATTCTGAGCAAAGCGAAGAATCTAGTATTTTAGAGAT
>JAUQZZ010000038.1 GCA_030586765.1 Candidatus Brocadiales bacterium
CCTTAGCGAAAAGGGCCTTACCCACCCCCTCGGAACCGTGAAAGATATAGGCGTGAGCCAGGCGGCCCTTTGCTAGGGCCCGCTGGAAGGAACGGACTGCCTGCATCTGGGATAGGACCTGCTTGAATGACATAGGTCAAAAGGGTGTAAGCCAATAAAAGAGAGATGAGAAAGGGAAAAGGTTGGCCATCCTTTATTCCTCTTCCTCCTCCTCTTCTTCCGTCTCGAGAATAGCCAGTACATCCCCCACCTTAACCACGTCCCCTTCCTTGGCCACTATCTCCACCAGCTTTCCAGTAGCAGGTGCTGGGATGCTAAAGGTAACTTCGCCTGCCAAGAGCTCTACAAGGTCTTCGCTCTCTTCTACCTCATCGTCTTCGTCTACATACCAGCTGCAAATCGTCGCCTCTTCTGCCTCAATCTCGGGTAACTCAACCTCTATCCTCATCTCTCCGCTCCCTTAAGTAATGCCTCCGCATAATAGGAACTCCTAACAAAGGGTCCAGCTTGCACCTCTAAAAACCCTAATGACCGTGCTATCTCACCATACTCCTCAAACTCTCCTGGCTCGATAAACCTCTCTACAGCTCGATGGTGCATGGAAGGTCGAAGATACTGCCCCAGGGTGACCATGTCACACCCTGTCCTTCGGAGGTCACGGAGCACAGCTAAGACTTCTTCCTTCCGCTCGCCCAGTCCCAGCATCAGACCGGATTTAGTATATATATTTTTACTCTGCTTTTTTGCAAATTCAAGTACTCTCAGACTCCTCTTATAAAAGGCGCCTGACCTGACCTCTGCATAAAGCCGTGGCACGGTCTCTACGTTATGAGCAAAGACCTCTGGCCCTGCCTCCAATACCGCTTCTAGATTCTGACAGACCCCTTGGAAATCTGGCACTAAGACTTCTATTTTCAAATGCTTATGCCTCTTAAGGGTAAGAATGACCCTACGGAAATGTCCACTCCCGCCATCAGGAAGGTCGTCCCTGGTTACCGAGGTAACCACCACATATTTTAGACCCAAACTCCTTACCGCCTCAGAAAGTCTCTCTGGTTCATCCTCTTCTACAGGTTGCGGCCTGCCTCGCTTCACAGCGCAAAAGCCACATCCTCTGGTACAAGCATCCCCAAGGATTATGAAGGTGGCTGTGCTTCTACTAAAGCACTCTGTAATGTTAGGGCATATCGCCTCCTGACAAACAGTTCTTAGACGCAACTCCTCCAGTACCCCAAGGACCTTCCCCTGGGCACCGCCTATCTGAATCCTCTTCCTAAGCCAAGGAGGAAGAGGCACCCTTCGCAATTCCTTACCAGTAAAGAAGCCGCGCTCCCTCAAGACCCTCACCCTTCTAACATATACATACCTTTTCCCAAAAGGTTCTTAGCAGCCTCTGTCAAGCCCTCTGAAAAGGTGGGATGCACCGGCATGCTAGAGGCCAGTTCCTCTAGGTTAGCACCCATCTTTATAGCCGTAGCCGCCTCTGCAATCAAGAAGCTGGCATAAGCCCCCAGTATGTGGACACCAAGAATCTTACCAGAACCCGCCTCTGCCACCACCTTTGTAAAGCCCTCCGTTTCCCCTGCTACCCACGCCTTCCCCAAGGCCCTAAGGGCGAAGATTTCTACCTTGACATCAAATCCTTTTTGTACTGCGGTCTCCTCGGCCAATCCCACCGTAGCCACCTCCGGCTGTGTAAAGACACAGGAAGGCACCACAGAGTAATCCATCTTTGCCTTAGTGCTCCCCATGGCATGCTCTACAGCCACAGTGCCCTGCTGGAAGGCAATGTTGGCCAATTGTCTTCTATTTGTGACGTCACCCACGGCATATATGTTAGGCACACTGGTACGGCAATATTCGTCCGTTTCTACATAGCCCCCCTTGTCCAAGCAGACCCCTACCTCCTCCAGGCCCAAACCCTTTGTATTGGGAATCCTGCCCAGGCACACCAAGACCTTCTCTGCCTCAAGGGTCTCCGTGTCCGTATGGACACAGGCGCCCCCTTCCTTCATAGAAAGGCCCTCCACCTTTGCCCCTGTTATAACCGTCATGCCCTTTCTGGTAAAGCACTTTGCCAGGGCCATACCCAGGTCCAGGTCCATCCCGCTGAGGAGATAGGCCATGGCCTCTACTAACACAACCTCTACACCCAACTCATTAAAGAGGTATCCAAACTCGCACCCGATAAAGCCCCCACCAATGACTAGCATGCTCTTGGGCAGGGACTGGAGTTTCAACGCCTCATCACTAGTTATCACCCTGGAACCATCTACAGGCAAGGTGGGGGTCTGAAAGGGCACGGAGCCTGTAGCCACAATCATACTCTTAGCCCTTACCACCTGGGTCTCACCTCCAGAAAGACGAATCTCTACCTCAGTAGGGCCCTGGAGGCGCCCTCGCCCTGAAACGACCTTCACACCCTGCTTGCGGAGCTGGTCTTCGAGGCTGCGCCCCAGGACGTCAACTATTCTGTCCTTTCTCTCCGAGACCTTTTTATAATCAAGGTCCACCCCTTCTACATCTATTCCAAGCTCTCTGGACTTCTTAAGTTGAGAAAATACCCTGGCGCTTCTCAAAAGGGCCTTTGTGGGTATACATCCCTTGTTCAGGCATACACCACCTACCCACTCCCCCTCCACAAGGCATACGCTGGCTCCCAACTGGGCAGCCCTCAAGGCCGCGGCAATTCCCCCAGGACCTGCACCCAGTATAATAAAGTCAAATACCTGCATGAACACCCTTTAAAGTCTCTTGCCACGGGTATAAAAACAGCGGCAGTATAATAACGCCTAAAGCCTATGTCAAGGACTTGGGGGCTAAGAGCTTTTCCACCATAAAGAAGTTTTTTCCCCTTGACTTAGGGTATTATTTTGATATAAATAATTTAACCTTTTGAGAAATCGACTCTTGCGAACCTACCAAAGATTCTAGAATCATAACCTTCGGCGAAGGAAGGGGTGGCTATGGTGTTTGAGAATCTCAAGGAGGTTTTGTGTTCTTTAGTAAAGAGGCCCTTAAAAGGGCCCTTTTTGTCCTCTTGTTTCTTACAGGATGTGCCAAGGCTAAGCTAGAACCTATCCTCTCGCGCCCTGATGAGGTTAAACCCCCAGAAGAAGAAAGAGTGCTGACCGATTTGCCCGTACTCCAGCTAGAGGAAAAACCAAAGAAACCAAAGCCTGAGAGACTCTACACCTTATCGGTAAGAAACGCTAGTGTCAAGGACGTTCTCCTTAGTTTTTCCAAGGAAAGCAATGTAAATATTATTGTAGACCCTGACGTTTCAGGGGAGGTTACCGCAGACCTGAAAGATGTAACCCTGGTCCAGGCCCTGGATGCTCTACTAACACCCCTTGGGTTAGAATATACCCTTGAGCCAGGTTTTGTCAGGGTATCCAGACAAAAATTGATTACCCGTCTCTTTCACCTGAATTACATCGGCACCTTCAGGCAGAGTTTCAGATCCCTTGCCAGCTCCACTAGCAGTGGGTTCGGCGGGACAACAGGGGGAGGTGGCGGTGTAGCAGGAGGAGGTATAACCGGAGGTGGCGTAACAGGAGGCGCACCGGGGGGAGGAATTACTGGCGGTGGAGGAGGTTCCTCTGGATTCAATGCCGTATCGGGTAGCGATATACAGGATATCTTCAGGGAGATTGAACTAGGTCTGGTATCCCTGGGGCTGAGGTCTACCGGCATACTTCAGGCAGGCCTTGCTGCTGGCGGTGGTGCAGCCACAACAACCACTACTGCAGCGGGAACTCTTGGGGGTCTTGGTGGAACCCTGCCCATGGGTGCCAAAGGGCTCTTTTCTATTAATCGTCAGGCGGGCATTGTTATGATCACCGCCTTTCCAGACACGGTGGTAAAGGCCGCTGAACTCCTGGAGGCAATAGAGGGTACAATCCAGAGGCAGGTGCTTATCGAGGCAAAGATTGTAGAAGTAACACTAAGGGATGCCTTCCGCTTTGGCTTAAATTGGGAGGCAATCTTTATTCGGGTTGCTTCAAAGAACAATGCCATATCCCTAGGCCAGGGGCTTTCAGCGGCAGAGCGCACACTTCTGGGCACCCCCCAGGGTATCAGGACTAGAAGCAATCTAGGCCTTGCCAAGGACATTACAAGGGTTGAGGGAATAACTCAGTTCTCCATTGGAGCTAAAGACACGGAGGCTATCTTAGAAGCCCTAACACGTCAAGGAGATGTAAACGTCATCTCCAGTCCAAAGGTCTCTACATTAAATAACCAAACGGCTATAATAAGGGTTGGCACCCAGGAGACCTTCTTTGCAGGAGTTGTTCAAAGGCAGACGGTTGGTGGGGTGATAACGACCACAGAGGGTGTGGTAGCGAATCCTGTTACTATAGGTGTTACCCTGGATGTTACACCTCAAATAAGTGCCTCAGGTATTATTACCATGAATATACACCCCAGTATTACTGATAAGACAGGGATAACAAAGTCGCGCTTTGGTGACGAGGCACCCATCCTGGATATAAGAGAAATGGATACTGTCATCAGGGTAAAGGATGGGGAGACTATTGTTTTGGGTGGTCTTATGCAGGAAAAAAAGGAGGTTACTGAAAACAGGACCCCTGCACTTGGTAAGATACCCGGTCTGGGCTGGCTTTTTAAGGACGTAACTAGTGATAAGAAGAAGACGGACCTTGTTATCTTCCTGACCCCCACTGTCCTCCTGGGGGAGAGAATAGAAGACCTCTCCATGGAAGAGATGGAAAGGCTAGAATTAATTAGGGGCCGATAGATGTACCTAGAATTCTTCGGACTAAAAGAAAAACCCTTCAGCCTTACCCCTGACCCAAAGTTTTTCTTTCAAAGCGAGACTCACAAGACTAACCTGGACCTGGCCCTTTACGGCATAAAGGCCCGAGAAGGATTCCTTGTTATAACCGGAGCCATAGGCACAGGAAAGACCACCATCTGTAGGACCATCCTGGGAAGGATGGAAAAGACCCATTCTGCCTTGATTCTCAACCCCTTCCTCTCTGAGGAGGAACTCCTGGAGTCTATCCTTCACGACTTCGGAATAATGGAAAAGGGGGCGCAAAAACTCACCAAACAAGAAATGATTGACCGACTAAATCAATTCCTCCTGGATACCTCAAAGGCGGGCGAAAATGCCCTCATTATCATTGATGAGGCTCAGAACCTCCCCTTGCCCGTCCTGGAACAGATAAGGATACTTTCCAACCTAGAAACAGACAAGGAGAAACTCCTTCAGATTATCCTTGTAGGTCAACTGGGACTTCTTCGCCTCCTCAAGTCTCCTCAGTTGAAGCAACTGGACCAGAGAATCTCTGTTAAATGCCAGCTCAGTCCCCTTAAAAAGGAAGAGGTTCAGAGATACATCGAGTATCGCCTCATGGTAGCAGGTTCTGCAGGAGGTATAACCTTTTCTCCTGAAAGTCTAGAACTAATATATGAATATTCTATGGGCATCCCCAGACTAATAAACCTTATCTGTGATAGGGCCCTACTGGGAGCTTACACCCTTCAGAGCACCAGCATAGAAAAAGAGACCGTAGAAAAGGCTATAGAGAACCTCAAGTTGGAAAAAAAGGAGCAGAAGATGAAAATGCCTGGATTTACATCCTTTGCCTCTTCCAGGGTGAGCATGCCTGTGCTCATCGCTGGTATCGTAATTGCTGTGACGGCCATAGGCTTTCTCATCTTCCAGAACATACAGGGTCTGCGGGCTAAGAGTGCAAAAAGGACCCTGGAATCTCGTCTCAGACAACTTAACCTTGCCCGCCAGGTAGAAAAAAGCAGATTAGAAGAGGAATTAAAGACCCTTCAGAAACAGGTAGAAGAACTGAGCGCCAAGGCCTCCACACCTCAACCAGCAACCTCAACACCCGCCGTGGCAATACCGCCAGAATTAAGAGGGGTCTATACGATACTTATAGGTGCCTTTAAGGATAAAGAATCTGCCGTCCAGAGGACCAGCGGTCTGAAGGGCGTACAACAGAAGGCCTATGTTATTGCCAGCGGCAAGGATTACCGCCTGGTCTTAGGCCAATTTAAGGAGAGGAACGAGGCAGAAACTGTCCTGCAAAGTCTTCAAACTAGGGGGGAGCTCGCAGGCGCCAAGGTGTTGACCTTCTCAGAGGCAGTGATAACTGATTAACCTTCATGAGTAGGATTTTTGACCAACTCAAGAAACTCGATAAAGGTAAGAAAGATAACCCAACCTCAGGGGAAAGAAGCTCCTCCTTTACTACCCTTAAGGACTCTCTGAATCCTAAGGCTGGAAGAACCATGGACCGTAAGAGGATAATAATGTGGGCTTCCATCGGCATTCCTATCCTCCTGGCAGGTTTTTTCTTGCCCAGGGTGTTTCTTAAAACAGCACCCGTCCGCAAACTAACCCCTGTTCAATATACACCACCCCCCGTGGTCAGAGAGGCCCCGAAACCCTCACCCGAGGGAGCTCCTGCAATAGAAGAGATAACCCTACCTACAATACTATCTTTAGAGGCCATCGAAGAAATCCCCCTGCAAGAAGAGAAGGCAGCGCCTGGGGTTGCTGCGGCGCCCTCAATAGAAATCCTCGAACTGAAACTCGAGGGCCCCTCAGCTATTGAAACAACCCCTATAAAGCCCTCTGAAGAGGCACCTCCTCGAGTGGCAGGGTTAGAACCCATAGAATTGGCGCCAGAAGCCCCTCTGGAACCTACTGCACCCAAGGTAGCGGGGCTGGAAAAACCCGAGGCACCGGAGGCGCCTCATATAGAAATAAAGGCAGTGCCCCCCAGAGAACCTGAAAGACCTACAACAGCGCCAGTTCCACCCACAGAAAGGGTAGCACCTCCTAAACCCGTAGAGCTAGAAAAGCCCTCAGTAGCCATGGCCCCGGAACCCTTGAGGGGGATAGAGCGCAAAAGCCTCACACCGGCAGTAGTTCCAGCCCAACCCCCGGCGGTAAAGGAGCCGGTTCCTCCCCCTCCTCCAGAGGAAGAAATGCCTCCTGAGGAGGAAATACCCATACCCACTAAAAAGATAGACAAAGGGGAGAGGTTCAAGCTGGCAGTCTTTTATCAAAAAAGCGGTGAGTTAAAAAAGGCCCAGGAGCAATACGCCGAGATTGTAAAGCTAGACCCCATGGACGCAGAGGTTCATAATAATCTGGGTTCCATATATCAAGAATGGGGAGATTACGAACGGGCCGTACAGTCGTACCGTAAGGCAATACTGCTTAAACCCAACTACTATAAGGCCCGCAACAACTTAGGGGTGGCCCTTTACAAGAAGGGTAATTTGGAAGGCGCCCTAAGGGAATTTCAAACGGTTGTAGAGGCCAATCCCAGAGATGTACAGAGTCTTACCAATCTGGGTGTAGTCTCAAAGAAACTAGGCGAGGTCTATCGGGCCAGGCAGTTTTTTGAGAAGGCCCTTTCTATAAGCCCCTCTCATGTGGAAGCTCATTATAACCTAGCCCTTATCCTAGAAGACCATGGCGAGGTAGCTAACGCTATCTACCATTACCAAAAATTTCTTGAATTCTCTGGGGGGAGGTACGCCTCTTTGACGGAAGAGGTAATGAAGCATCTTGAGGGTCTATCAGGACGCAACTTGAGATAAAAAAACTTGACAAAAACCAAATTTTTAGTAAAATTATAATGATTCCTAGAGAGGCTAAAGCTTTCCAGCCTATGGCGGGTTTTTAAACCTGTCATGACCTCCCTTGAAGAGCATCTAATCTTATAACTTCCAAAGGATTTATTTTAGGTACAACTCAATTAACTTTTCTCAGGGGCAAGAGTAAAAGTCCAGCCTAAGCGTCGAGTTTTTAACATGGCAGGTAGGATTTTGAAAGGAACGTTTTTCCCCATTTAATCTTTCCTGGAATCCTCTTTGGAAACCTGCGCTTAAAAAGCCTGTGCAATAAAAAGACTGCTAATGTCCGAAAGGTTATTTATCATAGACGGGCACTCCCACTGCTATCAGGCCTATTACGCTATCTCTGACCTGACCAGTCCTAAGGGCCTGCCGATAAACGCTGTTTATGGCTTTGTGGGCATGCTGAGGAAGCTGATAAGGGACCAAAAACCTGATTACCTGGTAGCCGTGTTCGACACCAGTGGCCCCACCTTCAGACACGCCCAGTACACCGCCTACAAGGCCCATAGGAAGGAGACACCCGATGACCTGAACGTGCAAATACCCTTGATCTTTAAGATCCTGGAGGCCTACCACATCCCCATATACTTCTATGAGGGATACGAGGCCGATGATGTCATAGGAACCCTGGCCAAGCAGGCCTCTATGAAAAAGATAGAGACCTATATTGTTACTGCTGATAAAGACGTGGAACAGTTAATAGACCCCTATATAAAGATTTATAATGCCAAGAAAGACCTTGTCTTAGACCTAGAAACCCTTAAGAAGGAGAAGGGCATAAGCCCTGACCAGGTAAGGGATGTATTGGCCCTAACCGGCGACAGCATAGACAATATCCCAGGGGTGCCCGGCATAGGGCCGAAAACTGCCCTAGAACTCATCCACCGTTGGGGTTCCTTAGAAGCCATACTAGAAAATATAGATAACATCCAGGGGGGTAAACGGGAGGAAAAGCTCAGGGAAGGTCTTCGGGCCTTTGCCCCTCAGGCCCGTCAGGCCAAGCAGTTGGTAACCATCTGTACCGAGGTACCTGTAGAACTAGACCTCAAGGCCTGCCACATGGACGGAATAGACGAGAAGACCCTCAGGAGGCTCTTTCAGGAATTTGGATTCAAAAGCTTCCTGGCCGAGATGATCCCTGCTATCCAGATAGAGGAGGCCAACTATACTATCGTAAACACCCCAGAGAGGTTCCAGGCCCTCCTTGGGGAATTAAAGAACCAAAAGGCCTTCTCCTTTGACTTAGAAACCACCAGCCTCTATGTGGTAGAGGCAGAGATTGTAGGCATGTCCTTCTCCTGGAAGGAAAAGGAGGCCTACTATTTACCTCTCAAGGCCCCCCTGGGGCAGGGCACCCTGAGCCCAAAGATATTGGAGGAAATTAAGCCCTCCCTGGAAGACCCAGGCATTAAAAAGATGGGCCAAAACCTTAAATATGACTATGCGGTACTCAAGAACTACGGGATAGAAATGAAGGGAATAGCCTTTGATACTATGGTAGCCTCCTACCTCCTGAGCCCTACCCGAAGGAGGCACAGCCTGGATGAGCTGGCCATAGAATTCCTCTCCTACCCGATGACACCCATAACAGAGCTTATAGGCCATGGCAGGGACCAGATTACTATGGACCAGGTAGAACTGGGGAAAATAGCCCGCTATGCCTGTGCGGACGCTGACATAGCCTATCGTCTTACCTGTGAGATGCAACCCCTTCTGGAGAAGGACGGACTACTTAAGCTCTTTGAGGAAGTAGAGATACCGCTGATAACCGTCCTGGCAGAGATGGAATATGCCGGGGTTAAACTAGACACTACCCTCCTGAGCGAGATGTCCAAGGCCCTAGATAAGAAGCTTCAGGACACGGAGGAAGATATCTTTAAACTGGCAGGGGAGCGCTTTAACGTGGGCTCCCCAAGGCAGATTGCCAGCATACTCTTTGAAAAGTTGGGTCTTGAACCCCTTCGACGGACAAAGACCGGGCCCTCTACAGTCTCCCGGGTGTTGGAGAGCCTGGCCAAGCGACATCCTCTCCCCGCCCTACTGGCAGAACACAGACAGATGAGCAAGCTCAAATCCACTTATATAGACACCCTTCCTAAGATGATAAGCCGGAAGACTGGAAAGGTGCACACCTCCTTTAATCAGACCGTCACTGCCACTGGCAGACTCTCCTCTAGCGAACCTAACCTCCAAAATATCCCTATTCGTACCGAACTGGGCAGAGAGATACGCAGGGCCTTCATCCCCTCCCAGGAAGGCCTTGTCTTCCTGGCCCTGGACTACTCTCAGATAGAATTGAGAATCCTTGCCCATTTCTCTGAGGACCCGGCCCTTATCAGGGCCTTTCAGGAGGATTTGGACATCCATGCCTGGGTAGCCTCTAAGATTTACGGCGTAGAGCTAGACCAGGTGAGCCCTGAGATGAGGAGGACGGCCAAGGCAGTGAACTTTGGCATTATCTACGGCCTCAGCCCTATGGGTCTTTCCAGGACTGTAGACATAACCCTTGAAACCGCCAGGGAATTCATTGAGACCTACTTCCGCCTCTTTCAAGGGGTAAAAGCCTTCCGGGAAGAGGCCATCCAAGAGGCCAGGAAGAAGGGCTCCGTCACCACTATCCTGGGCAGGAAGCGACCTATACCTGGAATAAACTCTCAGAATAAACAGAAAAGAGCCATGGCCGAGAGGGTTGCCATAAACACTATTATCCAGGGTTCCGCCGCTGACCTGATCAAGGTAGCTATGAACAGGGTCTCGTGCCGCCTAAAGGAAATGGCCTCTCAGACCAAGATGCTCATACAGATACATGATGAACTCCTGTTTGAACTCCCTGAGGCTGAGCTAGCCACCACTGGAAAGGCCGTGGAGGAGGAAATGACCCAGGCCCTGAAGCTCCGAGTACCCATTAAGGTGAATCAAAAGGTAGGCAGGAATTGGATGGAGGTGGAATAAAAACCTTACTTTATGCGACCCAAGGTCATAGGCGTCACGGGTGGCATAGCCAGCGGTAAAACCACTGTGGCTGAGATGCTGGGTTCCCTTGGAGCCAAGGTAATTGATGCCGATAAGATGGCCCATAAACTTCTAGATATCCCCGAGGTAAGGAATCGGTTAGAGAAATTGTGGGGCAAAGAAATACTTAACGAGACAGGAAAGATAAACCGAAGGAGCCTTTCCAGGATAGTCTTCTCCCAGGAAGGGGCCTTAAAAGAATTGACCGACATCCTTCATCCTCCTATTCTGGAAGAGATTCGCAGGGAGGTATCTAAAGGGGATGCCAGGGTTATTGTCCTGGATGCGGCCCTCCTGGAGGAGACAGGTCTGGTGACCTTATGTGACCTACTTATCTTTGTAGAGGCAGAAGACCTTCTGAGAGAGAAAAGGGTCCAGGAGATAAGAAACTGGCCACCAGAAGAGGTTGCTAGACGCGAAGAGTTCCAGACCCCGAAAGAGGTTAAGAAAAAGAGGGCGCACTACGTAATCAACAACAACTTTTCTAAGGAGGAAACCTTCGGACAGGTAAAAGAATTTTGGAATAAATTTATCTTGTAAGATAATTTCTAGATAATTTTTGGAGGAATAAGATGGCTGTAAAATCTCAAAAGACTACCGCAACGATACAAGAAGCAGAAGAAGTAAAGAAGAAAGTGGAAGAGGTAAAAAAGAAAGAAGAGCTTCATATAAGGGAGCTCCAGAAGATGACCATAAAGGAACTCCAGGAACTGGCCAGGAAAGAAGGAGTAAAGGAGTTCCAGGGCCTAAAGAAACAAGAGCTCATCTTCAAAATCCTTAAGGACCGTGTAACACAGAATGGCCTGATGTACGGCGAGGGCGTGGTGGAGGTGCTACCAGAGGGTTTTGGGTTCTTGCGTTCCCCAGCCTACAATTACCTCCCGTGCCCCGATGACATCTACATCTCACCCTCCCAGATCCGCAGGTTCGGTATCAGGACAGGGGCCATTGTACAGGGTCAGATACGCCCACCCAAGGATAACGAGAGGTACTTTGCCCTCCTTAAGGTGGAGGCCATAAACTTCCAAGACCCTGAGACCCTTAGCGAAAAGGCCCTCTTTGACGACCTGACCCCCCTTCATCCCGCGGGACGCATCATCCTGGAGACCACCACAGAGGAGATCAACATGAGGGTAATGGACCTCATTACCCCCATAGGAAAGGGCCAGAGGGGCCTTATCGTGTCCCCTCCCCGTGCCGGCAAGACGGTTCTCCTCCAGAAGGTGGCCAATTCTGTAAGGAAAAATCACCCAGAGGTGGTCCTCATCATCCTCCTTATTGATGAGCGCCCAGAAGAGGTGACCGAGATGGAGAGGGCCACGGACGCCGAGGTGATTAGCTCTACCTTCGATGAGCCAGCCAGCCGCCACGTCCAGGTGGCAGAGATGGTCATTGAAAAGGCCAAGAGGCTGGTAGAGTACGGCAAAGATGTAATGATACTCCTGGATTCTATCACCCGCCTGGCCAGGGCACACAACACCGAGGTGCCCCATAGTGGGAAGATCCTCTCTGGTGGTGTAGACGCCAATGCCCTGCAGAAACCCAAGCGCTTCTTTGGCGCCGCAAGAAACATCGAGGAGGGTGGAAGCCTGACCATTATTGCCACTGCCCTGATAGACACAGGCAGCCGAATGGATGACGTAATCTACGAGGAATTTAAAGGTACAGGCAATATGGAACTCCATCTGGATAGGCGCCTGGCAGACCGCAGGCTCTTCCCAGCCATAGACATCACCCGCTCTGGTACCCGTAAGGAAGAACTTCTCTTAGACCCAGAGGAGCTCAAGAGGGTATGGCTCCTGAGGAAGGTCCTTAATGAGACCAATCCTATCGAGGCCATAGAACTCCTCAGGGAGAGATTGAAAAAGACCAAGACCAACGCAGAGTTCTTGATGAGCCTTAATATCTAGTCCACCTTAGGCGGAGGACTATGGGCCCTGCCCTTAAGGTAGACCATGAGGATGGAAATATCTGCTGGAGATACCCCCGAGATGCGAGAGGCCTGTCCCAGGGAGGTCGGTCTTATCTCTATGAGCTTCTGACGGGCTTCTTTTCTTAGCTCGGGGATGTCACTATAGTTAAGCCATGAGGGTAGGCTCAGGGTCTCCATCTTCTTAAATTTCTCCACCTGCGCCAACTGTCTCTGGATGTAACCATCGTACTTTACCTCAATCTCTACTTGTTCCTGTACCTCTAGGGGGAGGGCCTTTGCCCTGAGGAGGGGGTCCACCTCCAGGAGATGGGAAAAGCGGACTTCGGGTCGCTTTAGTAGCTTTGATAGGGTCTCCCCTGCATAGAGTTTCTCTTCTATATACCTCCTCGTCCAGGCGATGAGGGATTCCTTTTCCTCCAGTCTCTTCCCCTGGGTCCAAGGAATAAGGCCCAATTGACACCCGTACCGCATCAGCCTTCGGTCGGCATTATCTTGCCTGAGAATGAGCCTGTACTCGGCCCGAGAGGTAAACATCCTGTAAGGTTCCAGGGTCCCCTTGGTCACCAGGTCGTCTATGAGTACGCCGATATAGGCCTCTGCACGGTCCAGGATGAAGGGAGACCTCCCTTGAAGCTTCAGGGCAGCGTTTATCCCTGCCATTATACCCTGGGCTGCTGCCTCCTCGTAGCCCGAGGTGCCGTTTATCTGGCCTGCCAGAAATAGGTTTTCCACCAGCTTTGTCTCTAAATTGGCCTTAATCTGTGTGGGTGGCACAAAATCATATTCTATCGCATATCCATAGCGGACTATCTCTGCCCTCTCAAGGCCCTTTATGGAGTGGACCACCTGCTCCTGTACGTCGTGAGGCAGACTGGTGGATATTCCATTACAGTATATCTCCAGGGTCTCAAGACCCTCTGGCTCAAGAAATATCTGGTGCTGTTCCTTATCAGCAAAGCGTACTACCTTATCCTCTATGGAGGGGCAGTATCTAGGCCCCACGGCCTTTATCTGGCCGGTATAAAGGGGTGCCCTGTCTAGATTAGCCTTTATTATCCTGTGGGTCTCGGGGTTGGTGTAAGTTATATAACAGGGTACCTGGGCGCGGCCTATCTTTGTGGTGGAATAAGAAAAGGGCTGGGGGTGCTCATCCCCGTACTGTGGCTGTAATTCCTCCAGGGGGATAGTCCTGGCATTTAATCTGGGAGGGGTACCTGTCTTAAGCCTCCCCACCTCAAAGCCCAGTTCCCTTAAGGAATCGGAGAGTCTTTGGGCTGAGGGTTCTCCTGCCCTTCCCCCCTCCCTCTTGGTGTTCCCTATATGTATAAGGCCTTTTAGAAAGGTGCCTGTGGTGAGGATGACAGCACCTGCCTTGTACTCTATCCCTGTCTGGCCCTTCACCCCCCTGACCCTGCCATCCTTCACTGTCAGCGCCTCTACTACATCCTGTCGGAGGGAGAGATTTTCCTGGGCCTCCAGGCGTTTTTTCATCTCCTGCTGGTAGAGTCTTTTGTCGGCCTGGGCCCTGGGGGAGCGAACGGCTGGGCCCTTTCTGGTATTAAGCATGCGGAACTGTATTCCTGTGGCATCGGTGACCTTGCCCATCTCACCGCCCAGGGCATCTATTTCACGGACCAGTTGGCCCTTGGCCAGGCCCCCGATGGCAGGGTTACATG
>JAUQZZ010000222.1 GCA_030586765.1 Candidatus Brocadiales bacterium
CGCAATGACCCTTCACTGGAACCATTTAGCCCCCCTCCCTTGATGGGAGGGGTTAAGGGAGAGTGGTATTTCACCCTCACCCTGCCCTCCCCCATCAAGCCCTGCACCTAGTATGGTACAGGGCAAGGGGGAGGGTATAAAACTTTGCCCTATACTCTTACTTTTGCAGAGGTCTTGAATTCCTTATTTGCATCTTTCTCCGTGAAGGCTCTAAGGACATAAGCTAGTAAGTATAGCGAAGCTAACTGTTGCTTTACGAGGTCTCTCCTGCTAATCTACTACCCCCATTGGGCCCCTTAGAGGGGGGCCTTAGGAATCCTGTACTTTTAAGAGAGGTTTCAAGGGTTGCCAGGCATAGGTGAGTTCTTTCGGGAACTTGGGCGCAGGCCCGGGCTCGCTATAAGCGCAAGCTTCCTTGTGGTCATATTCATTGGAGCTGGGTTCTTGAGCCTGCCCCAGGCCACCGTGGCCAGGGAGAGGATACCCTTTATAGATGCCCTCTTTATGTCTACCTCAGCAACATGCGTAACAGGACTTGTGGTCACTGACCCGGAGTCTATCTCTCGCTACGGTCAGACGGTTATACTCCTTCTCATCCAGGCAGGCGGTCTGGGTATAATGACCTGGGCAGTCCTTTTTAGTGTAATTCTCAGAAGGAGGTTAGGCATTGCCCAGCAGGCGGTGGTACTAGAATCCCTGGGGATAGAACATCCAGGGATTCTCAAAAAGACACTTATCTTTATGTTAGTCTTTACCTTTGTAGTGGAGGCCATAGGGTTCCTGGTAATATTGCCACATATGCTTCAAAAGGTGGGTAACACGGGAGATGCCCTCTTTGTCTCTAGCTTCCACGCTGTCTCCGCCTTTTGCAACGCTGGATTCTCCACCTTTAACGACAACCTCCAGGGTTTCCGTGGCAGCATCCTAATCACTATGACCATTACATCCCTCGTTATCCTGGGGGGACTCGGCCTACCTGTCAGCTTTAACCTCTGGCACGGCTTTATTTCCCTCCTACAGGGGCGCGCAGGGAGGAAGATTGCCCTTCATACACAACTGGCCCTTATCACCTCGGCCGCCTTGATAGGTCTGGGTTTTGGGCTCTTTTATCTCTTTGAAAGGGACCATTCCCTAAAAGACCTCCCCATACAGGAGCAAATCCTTGCCTCTTACTTTCATTCTGTGGTTCCAAGAACGGCTGGCTTTAGCACCATAGACATAGCCACCATATCAGAGCCCAGCTTCATTCTATTAATGTTTCTTATGTTCATAGGAGGCTCGCCTGGCTCCACTGCCGGGGGCATAAAGACCACCACCTTTGCCGTACTAATGGCAACCCTTTATGCCTTTTGCCGGGGTAGTGATGAGGTGGAATGTTTTGGAAGGACCATAGCAAAGGTCGTGATACAGAAAGCCCTTACTATTGCCTTATTGGGTATGCTGGTTGTGCTGGTGGCCTGCTTAATATTATCAAGCACAGAGCGTGTCCCTCTTGAGGTGGTGGTCTTTGAGGTCTTTTCAGCCTTTGACACCGTGGGGCTTAGTGCTGGGCTTACCCCAGGGCTGAGTCTCACGG
>JAUQZZ010000223.1 GCA_030586765.1 Candidatus Brocadiales bacterium
GCATATCCATGAGAAAGACCACTGAGCCATAACGCCACCCCATGGCCCTGGCCACATTGGTGGCCCCAACATTGCCACTGCCGTACCGTGTAATGTCTATACCACCTGCCCACCTGGCCACCAGGTAGGCGAAGGGGATGCTCCCCACCAGGTAGGAACCCAGAAAGGCTAGTATATAGAAGTAGGGAGTAGGGAGTAGGGAGTAGGGAGTAAGGAGTAAAAATCTTTTCATGTCCTTTTCTTTCCCTCTTAAAAAGTAGGTAGGGGCGACCCGCCGGGTCGCCCCTACAACTCCTAATTCCTTCTAAGCCCGTATGGGTCTATACCCATTACTCCAAGCACCCACCACCACCACCTGTGAAAGGTATGTCCTGGGTGCCGGGAGTGGCCCTGCCACCCCCTGGCCATCTCCTTCAGGGTGTGGCTTCCGCCCATGTAGTCCCTGAGAAAGCGGAGTCTGTCCCTCTGTGTGATAGGTCGCAGGGGCGTATTGTTCGCCACGGCGAATCTGCCTAAGGCACGACGATACGCCCCTACGGTCATAAACTTTTCCACAGACCTGTCCAGCCTTAGCAGGTTCTTAATCCTTTGGTCCAGGGAGAGGGACTCATGGAGACTAGACTTGTCCAGGTCTATGATGTAAGCCTTAAATGGGGCTTCTCTGGTGATTAATATGTTCTTTAGATGCAAGTCGTTGTGATACAGCCCGGCCTCATGCATAGCCCTTACAGACAGGGCAACAGCCCTTATGATTTCCCCCTTGTGTCGCTGTACGTCTAAAGTAGATTCAGAGGATTCAAGGAGTTCCAGGAGGTCTATAGTCTCCGGTAACTCCCTGGAAAAGACCTCTGCCCTGTAAAAAGGTCCGGTCAGGGGCGGCACTGCCGCCTCCAGCCTTATCCCCAGTATTTCTGCCGTGGGGACGCCCCTTTCCAGGGCCTTATTGGCGTTTATCAATTCCCGTACTGGGCGACTTACGCCCCAGAGCAAATCACCCGTTACCTTTCCCCACAAACCCCCGTGCCTTACCCTCCTTATGATGGCCGTACCGCCCCCCTCCAGTGGTATACGAGGATGCTCCCCCCGCCCTCTGACAGTCCTTAGATTTGGGATTACGGATTGCGGATTGCGGAATTCCACACTCCGCACTATATCCCCATACCCTTCCTTAAAGATAAATATCTTTTCCCCCTCCTTTTCTACGCCAAAATGCCTGGGTAGGGCAAAACCATTTAGCATGAAGGAATTTTACCAACTATTGAGGGATTGTCAAAGCATGGTTGATGAAGGCCTTTTCAATCTCTTCCTGAGTTAATAGTTTCTAATTTTCCTATTGGCTCTATTATAGGGATGTAAGTTAGACTACGGACTATAGACTTTAGACTTTGGACTTTAGTCCGCCTGAGGCGGATGGATTTTTTTTAGTCCATAGTCTCTGGTCTATAGTCTACAGTCCATTTTTGGGGTTTGTTGACATGCCGTGCGGATAAGGGTAAAATTTTCATATCTTCATGAGACCTCTACAAAAATCTCTATGACAGTTGTGGAT
>JAUQZZ010000039.1 GCA_030586765.1 Candidatus Brocadiales bacterium
CTCTCAAAGAGTTCGTCAGGAACCCTTTCAGCATCCAGGGTCACATATTCAGCATACTCTATCACCGCCCTTTCTCTGGGGGAGAAATTGTCCCACTTCTCGTAATTCTCTAAGGAATCGAGTTCCTCCTGACTAATTCCCAGCCCTTGGGCCATCTGAGTATGATGGCTGATGCAGTAAGGGCAGTTATTAACCTGAGAGACCTTTAATATCGCAAGTTCCTGAAGCCTCGGGTCGATAGAGGCTTCTACGCACAAGGCCCTGTAGAGGTCGAAGAGAGGCTTTAAGGCCTCTGGATATTGTGCTACAGTAGCAAAGAGATTCGGCAGCATTCCAAAATGTTCCTCTATCCTATCCAGTATCTCTCTCACCTCTTTCTTGGCTTCATGTCTTACTACTGGCTTAATCCTCGGAAAAGATTCGCTCTTCATGAAAACCTCTTGGTTGGTAATTTTGCTACTACCTATACCCTCTTAAAGGTCTCTAAAAAGGAACCAATCGAGTGGGAGGAGATACCACATATCACTACCTCACCCAGGTCTATCATCCCCAGATTCATCCCTCTCCGGGACAACATTACTGAGCCACGATTTTTCTCCAGCATATCCCTGGCCTGGGGGAAGCTACGCAGGTCTTCCTTCCTGAGGACAAATATAGACACAGGGATACGGCAACACTCATAAACACAATAAGCCGCCTTTGTATCATTAATATCGCAAGGTCTCACCCCTATTAATCTGAATTGATGTCCTTCAACCTCGCCCGACTGGGGTAACCAGGAAGGTAGGGAAACCCTCTTAAACTCCTCAGGCCAAGATACCTCTGGCCCTAGAGATATCTCCTCCTTGAGATACCTTCCGTGTATATCTTGTACGACAGGAATGAGTCCCCTCTCAGGAACCTTAACCCACAGGAATACAGCGCTCAAGGCTATGGCCAACACCGGTATAACTACCGCTGGAACTAGCCATTTAATACCGTATCTGCTTATTCTGATATTCTTACTGGTGTCCAGTTTGGCAAGGACGGCCTTCCAAAAGGCATCAGGCATCCCTTCTTTCCTCAGCCTTTCGGCCAGGAGCCTCTCTATCTCCTGTTCCTGGTTGAAGCGCTGATTGCAGGACTGGCACTGAGCTAGATGGTCGACAACCGCTGTACACACCGCAGCATCCAGCTCGGAATCTATATAGGGGCTCAGGTATTTACGCAACTCTTCACACCTCATAGGTTTTACCTCATAAAGCCCATCTGCCTGGCGTATCCCGACAGGGATTCCCTCAGCTTTGCCCTTGAGCGGAAAAGGTGGCTCATAACGGTTCCCATGGGGATGTCTAAAAAACTGGCAATCTCCCTGTACGTAAAACCCTCCACCGACCGCAGGAGGAAGACCATCCGCTCCCCTGGGCCAAGGGACAGCAGGGCCGTTTTTACACGGTCGTCAATCCTCTCAAAAAGGGCCTGGGGGTCCTGGAGGATTGAACTATAGGCGTTCTCCTTCTCCAGGGCCTCAAGGAGGTCTGGTTCTTCACTGGAGACCTGGAGCTGAAGCTCTTTTCTATACCTTTTGTTATGATTAAAGACCTTATTGATGACAAAGCGGAACATCCAGGCCCTGAAATCGGTACCCACTTGAAAATTGTCAAAGGCCTTGTAAGCCGAGAGGATTGCCTCCTGAAGGACGTCCTCGGCGCCGCCTTTGTCCCAGATTACGTTGGTACAAAAACGGTAAAGGCTGTCGCGATGCTCGCTCAGGAGCTGTACAAACTCCCTTTTCCTTCTCAAGTAGGCCTCTGATGCCACCCCTCACCTCTAAAATTCATAATTTTCCTGAAGATGCATATTATTGCAAGATTTTTAGGAAAATTCTCGAAATAAAAAGTTGCAAAACCACTGCTTGTATACGTGCCTTGCTCCTCTTTACACTGTCTCTTATACGCTGGAGCCCTCAAAAACCTCCGCTATCCTACACTAGCACCTTATAACCTGAACCTACTGGCGCATCACGTCCTAGTGGGAATGTGTTCCACGATCCCGTGAGGGCTCTTCTCTCTCCTCTTCTTTCTTCGCTTCCCTCTTCCTGGGGTTATCGGCCAGGTATGCCTCGTAGCCCGCCTCTTCTACTGCGCTAACAAGCAGATTGGGGTCTGTACCCTTTTTTACCGTCACAACAGCAAGTTCTTTCTTCCAACTTACCTCGCTCTTTTTCACACCCTTGACCTTGTCCAGGGCATCCTTTACTTCTTCAGCGCATGCATTGCATGTCATCCCTTTCACGTTTAACTGGACTTCCTTGTCTTTTGCGTATACAGAAGTAGTCAGAAGCGGGGCTGTCATTGCAACTATTAAGCCTATAATGCAAAAGATAAATACCTTAATCCCTTTCATTTAAAACCTCCTTTCAATTTCTTTGCAAACAAAATCTCAAGATGGCTCTCTTTTAATTCTATAATTTTTTTCTATGGGCTCTTAATTTCAAGATTTCAAAAATTTTTAAAAGGGGGCATTGGAACCCTTGCCTATCCATGGGCAAGTGGCAGAAGTTTTTCCTTTTGGGATTTTTGC
This sequence comes from Candidatus Brocadiales bacterium, assembly GCA_030586765.1. GTDB lineage: Bacteria > Planctomycetota > Brocadiia > Brocadiales > Bathyanammoxibiaceae > JAUQZZ01. The sequence goes on from JAUQZZ010000039.1 coordinate 2,563, forward strand.
CAAAACTCTAGAGATAAAAAAGGCCTTCTAAAAAGAAGGCCTTTTAAGCCAGCCCCCAGGACGGCCTCGCTGCTCCTCAGTGCTAGTAGGTCTCGCTGCTCATCAATGCAAGTAGACGCCTTTGGGACGCCAGTGGGCTGGAGGATATTTAATGCTCTAAAAACTATTTAGAAAGCTCAAAGTTTACTGTAACCTCTTTGCCTGGCTCGACATTGACATCTTTAGTCTGGGCCTTAAGGGCCTCCTTCTTAAAATCCTCATGCCATATGGCTAGCTTATAGGGCCCTGGGGGTATGTCTGTTATCTTAAAGGTACCGTCTTCACCTGTGAGGTAGTAGTAGGGGTTATCCTGTACAACGATCCAGGCGCTCATCCACTTGTGGACATCGCATCCAACCTTCACCATCTCCTTAAAGGGGAATTCCTTGTGAATGGGCTTGCCTTCTCCAGGGATACTCTCGTTCCAGGCACTGTTTTTCATAGAATAGGAATGAAGATTATGCATCAAGGGGTCGCCATTCCTCAGCTCCACTGCACTGCCCGCGGGGATTATTTGTACGTGGGGGATGAAGGCACAAGATTTCTGGTCCAGGGTATATTCACTCTTCTCCTCCCCGTGAGCGTGCTCATGGGCATGCTCTTCGGCACGGAACCCTGGAGGGACACCTTTCATCGCCTCTGCCTCTGCTGGTGTAGGAAACTTCTTCCCCTTATCAATCTTCTGTATATAAACCACGGCATTCGCTACAGCCTTGGTGTTCTTATCCACGATAAGATTTTCTGAGAATCTAGGCTCATGTCCGCACACCTCTGGGTCCTTATCTATATTGAGCTGTTCTGGGGCAGGTATATCCCCTCCAAATTTCACTACACCACTGACAGTACCGCCGTCCTTTACCTCAATGGCCTCGTAAGCAGGGGCCTCAGAAGGGGTAGTTAAGCTAAGAACCCAAGCCCCCAGCACAAGAATTAAAAAAAGTGGTATTCTCTTAAACATTGTTTCTCCTCTCTTGTATATCCCTCACAGGGCATGCATCAACTCTTAATCCCAGCCTCCTGTGGAATCCCTCTGGATAGGGAAAGGCACGGCTCGCCATCAGGCCAACGAACCTGGACAGCCTCCTTATCCCCACAAACCATCTGGCACATCCTACAGGCCACGCAGTCCTTGGGGCGAAGATTCTTTGAGACCTTAAAGTGAGCCCCCGCCTCGCTCTCCACCATCTCAAGGCAGTAAAAGGGGCATACATTTACACAGTTCTCGCAACCGCTGCAACGTTCGGGGTCTACTACGGCCATAGGCCTTTCCTTAAGCTTAAAGGTCTGGTTGCCTTCGCCATCGTATATGCAGTTTACAGGACAGTAACTCCCGCACACCCCGCAGTCTATGCACAACACAGAATTAATGAGGTGCAACTTTTTCGACTCACCAGTGATGGCACCTACAGGGCATTTCTTTGCACAAAGGGTACAGCCTATACAGGAATTTGTAATCTTATATGACATTTAAGGACCCTTTCTGGCCAGGGTTCCTGGGGGAGCCGTCAGGAGGTCTCCAGGACTCATAATCAAGTCCTTAATGGCCTCTATTTGCTCCTCAGGCTTACCTGGAAAGAGCTGTTGAAACTCGCCCCAGGGGAATTTGGGCATCTTGGTACCCACCTGAATCCTCTGGGGGTCTGTAAGCCATTCTCGGACCCAGCTTGGTCTGAGGCGTTCCTTGGCTAGAGAAAGGTCTGGTGCCCAGCCCGAGGGGTCACCCTCGGGTTTTATCTCCCCTCGCACATGGCAGGAACCACAATTCACGTCCTTGGAATCCATCAGGCGCTTTGCCTTAACATAGTATTCGGAATCTCTGGCACACTTGGCCTCTACATAGACACTCTCCCTCTCCGCCAGGCGCTCAAAGGGATACTCCTGGTTATCCAATAGGGCAAAATATTTTGACAGGATGTTTGCCTCCTCCTTTGTTAGCCCGAAGGTAGGCATCCTCACGTCAAGCCAGGGTCTGAGGCCATAAGGGGCTTGGACAAATCTAAAAAGCCAGTCGGACTGGACCCTCTTCCCTTCTCCATAGAGGAAAGGAGGGGCAAAGGCCCTGGCCTCTTCAGGAACCAGGTCCTTTTCCTCCCCTAGCTGCCCAATAATGATGGGTACTATTTCTCCTCCTACGGTGGGAATCCGCCCCTTTATCTCCTCCACTTCTATAGCAAGGTTTTCCCCAAGTTTCTTCCCTAACTCAGGATAATCGTGCCAGAGCTGGAAGAAGAGGGTGCCTTCTTCCTCCAGCTTAGCCATCCCTTCTATCTTGGTGCCATCCTTAAGGGTAAGTTTTTCCAGGCTAAAGGGATGGCATCCCACGCAGTTATACCTCCTTATGAGAAAGGTCCCATCTACCACGGCCTGGTCCCTCTCGGAGAGTTTACGCTTATAGCCTTGAGGTATTTGCTCATCAGTAAGGCCAATAATAAAGGTCACCAGGGCCTGAACCTCCTCGTCTTTCAGGCTGCCGTTTGGCATCCTGAGCTTATCCTCTGGTTTTTTGTACTTCCCCGTATCATAGATTCTAGGGTCTTTTAGCTTGGTAGTAAGCCATGCTTGACGGGCTGAGGACACATTATCCCTGGGGTTCTCTAATCCTATCCTGTGCATCATCTCATGTTCTAGGAGGGCGAAATCGAAACGCTCTATAGGCTTTACACCTTCCTCAGATAGGTCTGCACCTATCTTACCCCTATCCTCCATGCCTTTAACACGATGGCATCCAAAGCATCCATAGCGGGCAATAAGCTGGAAACCCGCCTCTGCCCTCTTGGGGTCGTTGTAATCCACAGCCTCCTGGCTGGGTACCTTCTCTTTAAGAGTGGTGAGATAGGCTGCTATCCTTTCAGCCTCCTCTTTGTTCAGGCGAAGGCTGGGCATACGGTCTCGGGCCTTATGTTTTGTAGGATCTTCTACCCAGCTAACAAGATAGTCATAGCGAATCTTTTCCCCAACCCTATTTAGATTCGGTGCAAAATTACTGCCCTTATCCCCTATTTTGTGGCATCCCAGACACCCCACATTCTCAAGGCGCTGTTTGCCTTCCTTTATCATCTCTTCATCAAACTCCTGCGGGTCTATAGTAGCAGAAGAGACCTGCGAGACCTGCCAGAGATAAGAGGCAATATCTCTAATCTCCTCTTTATTCAAGAAAAAGTGGGGCATCTTGGTGTCAGGCCTAAAATCCTTAGGATTATCCACCCATGGGGCAATCCACTGGGGGTAGACCTTCTGACTTATCTCATCCAATGTGGGGCCAATGAACCTGGTCTTATCCTCCCTCTCCAGGGCCCTTACAGAGTGGCAGCCAACGCATCCATATTCGTGAAAGAGTTTCCTGCCCAGGGAGATGACCTCTCCCCCTGGGACATCTATCTCGTAATCGTGACACTTAAAGCAGTTGGCCTGGGCATACTTACCCCGGAGCATAGGTGTGAGCCAGTACTCCAGTTCTCCATGGGCCTTAATGGCGGTAGTGGTGGCATAGCCCTGACCCCTATGACAAGGGGTGCAGCCGTAGTTCTCTAGAGGGTGGATATCAAGGATACCCCTCTCCCCTAGACCTGGGCCAAGAGGAGAAAGGGTAACAACCATAGGATGGGTCTTAAAGGGCTCTTTGGCCTCCTCGAAGCCCTTTCTGTTTATGCCCGCATGGCAGTTGTGACAGCGGTCTATAATCCCCATATCCCAATTAACTACCTGTTTTATCTCAACCTTCTCCTTCTTGAGGGCCTCACGGAAGCGCTCAACTCCTTCCAGGCGGGTCCTATAGGCTATCAGCTTCTCTTCTAAAGAGGCCTTCTCTCTGACCAGTCCACCAAGCTCATGGCGTAGTTCCTTCTTTCGCTTCTGGTAAGCGGTCATCTTAACGGAGAGGTCTTCTATGCAGGGCTCCAATCCCCGGACAGTATGAAGTAAGGCCTGCTTTCCTTCCCCCTCGGGCTGTTTCTCCATTACATAGACTAAGGCCTGGTACTCGCCTCGGTGAATCTGAAACTCGTGGATGAGGTCTGCCAGCTCTCTATCTATGTTTTCAATCTCCTGGACCTGTGCCTTGCGGTCGGGATTATCCTCATAGGCCTTAGAGACCCTGTTATATTCCTCCTGGAGTTTTTTGTACTCTTCAGTGGCCATGGCCCCCTTAGCCTCCTTGAGGTCTTTGAGGGACTTGGTCTCAGCCAGGGCCAGGAACTCCTTCTGGTAGTGCTTCCAGGGCCTTCTGCCTATCACCTCATCCCACACCGCCCATGCGCTACTTATCACCAGCAGGGCAATAACCACCACAAAGAGTGTAGCGTGAGATTTTTCTTCTATGGGGTCTTTCTTCTCAGGCATCGTCTCGGTTCAGATATTAAACCAGGGTGTTACCAAGATATACTTTACGTGAAAGATAAGGCGAAGCACTATCTTTATAGGCAGAGCCATCATGGTCCAGAAGAGAAAGCCCACTATGTTGAAGCGGATAAAACCCAATTGCTCTAAGATGACGGGATTTCGCCTCATGAGCCAAAGATAGGGAAGGGCCATACCCAGGACATAATAGCCTAATATTGTACCTATCCCAATAACAAGACCTGCGGTAGCACTCTTCAGCCCTGCCATGCCCGTAGCATTGGCCAGGAATTCGTTAAAGTTTATGTTGACCTCTGCCACTACCCTGTGAGGGTCCCACTCTTGACCTGGCCAGAAGAACATCCAGCCCGGCCCACGGCAAAAGGTCCCTATTACAATCTCTATCACCCAGAGAACAAAGAACCCAAACCAGTAGGTGAGGATGGCAAACTTTCTCTCCCTAAAGGTATAGTATCCACTACCCTTCGGGTTAACATCCATGTAGGGGATGACCATAAGCCCCAGGATAATAAAGGTAGGCAGTACCACCCCAGCAATCCATGGGTCAAAGTATACAAGCATATCTTGTAAGCCCAGGAAGTACCAGGGGGCCTTGGAAGGGTTAGGGGTAAGGGCTGGGCTAGAGGGCTCCTCCAGAGGGGCATCAATAGGCACGGACCAGAACATAAGGAGGGCCATAACAGCAATGGCGCAAATGAACTCCAGCTTCACCAGGTGGGGCCAGCAGCTGATTTTTTTTGGTAGTCCCTGTTCGGACTCGGGATACATGATGTCTATAACATCTACCACGTCCCCTTTGGCCTTTGGCTGCCCTTCCTTTCTTCGGCTGGCGGCGGCTGCCCTGATGCGGTCATTCTTAAGGGCCAGGTAAAAAGACAAGACACCAAAGAACATCACCAGAAAGAGCATCCCCACGATAGGGATGTTATCGGGTTTGCTAGCTATCTTCCAGATGTTGTGCCACATAGGAGCTTTACCCTATAAGGGCCCTGAGGTTCCTCCATCTTTCCTGGTACGCCAGAAGTGCACCGCCAAGAAAATGATAGCCGTAACAGGCATGGCTACACAATGCCAGATATAGGCCCTTAAGAGGGCATTGCCCCCTACTACAGACCCCCCAAGTAAGGCAAAGCGGATGTCGTTGTAGGCGGTGGCGCCTATCTGCTCGCCAAAGGGGCCCTCGTGTCCCAGGAGGGGCGTTGCCCTGGCCATATTCGTCCCCACTGTCACAGCCCAGAAGCCTAACTGGTCGTCAGGCAAGAGGTAACCAGTGAAACTAAGCAGTAGTGTTAACACCAGGAGTACAACCCCAACCACCCAGTTAAATTCCCTGGGCGGCTTGTAGGCGCCGGTCATAAAGACGCGGGTCATATGCAGCCATACTGTAATAACCATGAGATGGGCTGCCCACCTGTGCATATTCCTCAATACTACACCGAAGGGGACGTCGTACTCAAAATACTTCATGTCTCGGTAGGCGTTAATCTTGTCCGGGTGATAATAAAAACAGAGGAAAACTCCTGTGAAACAGAGTACCAGGAAGAGTAAAAAGGTAATACCTCCCATGCACCAGGTATGGGTCAACTTTACGGAGTGTCTCTTCACGTGAGAGGGGTGGAGGTGCAGGAATACATTGCCCATGATGGCCAGGACACGGTTCCTGGGTGTATCCTCAAACCCCCTGCGGAACATAGACTTATAGACCCGGGATTCTTTAACGTATTCCTTAACCTTTTCCAGTTGTTCTGTTACCATAGCGATTCCCCTCCTGGGGATATACAAGCTTGTGGAAACAGGTTTTTAACCTGTTCGAAACCTACTAGACCTTCAGAAAGGCCCCGGGTTTCTCCCACTCACCACGTTCCTGTCTAAAGACTAGACTCGAATCTATAAGGATTTGCCCATCCTCTGCCAGGCTTATCTTTAACCTCTCGAGGGGTCTGGGTGCTGGCCCCTCGTAATTTACCCCCTCCTTGGTGAAGCCACTGCCGTGACAGGGACACTTGAATTTATTCTCCCCTTCCCACCACACAGGAGTGCATCCCAGGTGGGTACACTTTGCCAACAGGGCATAGAAGCCCTCGCTCTCCCGTACAATCCACACCCTGTACTGTTGCTGGTACCTGGTGTTAACTACTCCTACGGTGTACTCCCAGGGATACCCTACTTTAAAGCTGGTAGGAGGCTCAAAGAGGACACGAGGAAAGAAAACCCTCATAAAGGCCACTATCCAGCTGAGTTGAAATAAGGCAAAACCTGCCCAGCCCAGTTTGACCAGAAACCCCCTCCTAGACCTTTCTGCCTGGGCTCCTGGCGGAGGAGCAGGCTTAGGGTGTTCTAATACCCCCTTGACCTCTGCCTCAGTGGCCTCCTTTGGCTTGTTTTCCTCCATCAGAAAACACTCCTTCTGGATTAAGATTAAAATAGGAAATTCTAGCTGAGTCCTGCGAACCTTCTGGAATCTATGAGCCCTTGTTGACCTTAATATCCTCTAGGCCCCCTCCACAGGTAAAGGACTCTGTCTCAGGACCAGCTCTGGCAGTAGGCTCAGAAATAACCTGGACGGGCGTCACTCCCAGGTATCTTCCTTCAAAGGTCACAAACTCTACTAATAGTTTTCCCAGACTGGAGAATAAATCCAGATGCGTGGTGGCTGAAAGGACCTTATAGAAGGCGTTAACCCATGTCCCCAGATGCCCCTCGAGGAACTTGGCCTGGGCCTCTCTACAAAGATTGGCCTTGTCCTCTTGACCCTTCTCCCAGGCATGGTATTCCTTAAAAGTCAGTACATGCATGAACTCTAGCTCTGTCCCTATAAAATCTACCAGTTCCTTTTCCTTATCAGAAAGGCGGAAACCAAAAGCAGTGTAGAACCCGTTGATATCTGCCATCTCCTGGCTTTTCATAAAGACATGAGCGGTATTGTAGTTGGTCTCGTGATGGGGGCATATTAACCCCATGGAAAATACCCTGTTATACTCCGCCTCCAAGTCCTGCAGGTTAAGGGTCAAAGATTTCTCTACTGCCTGGCAAAGGTCCTCCACTGCAGAAAAGAGCCCCTTTTCTTCCTCAAAGTAGGAAGCCGCCTGCCTTAACTGGGCAGTAAAATGCCCCTTTTCCAGGTCTGTAATGAAATCTGCCCTGGGATAGGCAAAACCCGCTGAGAGCAGACTATAAAGGGTGCTTCGGGCTAAGGCCTCCTCTTTCTTCTCTTTTAATTTTTCTACCACTCTGCCCTTCCTCTCTACGTTACATTCAAGTGCTTCTCTGGTCTAACAAGCACAGGCTCCACGATGGGCACCCTCATCAACTCCTTATGTTCTTTGCCGTAGGCAATGATGGTATCGGCAGTGACCTCGTAGCAGTAGATGAGCTTCTGGGTCACACCGAAGAGTTGTAATACGGCAAGGAGTTCGTGAGAGGGCTTGGCGTACTTGGCAATAGCCTCATCCACTCCAGGGCCAAACATCTGGTGGAGATAGCCCCTTGGGGCCCACCTGGGTGGGATGTAGTAGACATTGGGCTCTGTCCCGAACTGGGGATACAGGGGCAGGGCCACCTTTTCCTTCCTCACCAGGTAGTTAACAGGACTATCCGGGTCATCTACCCAACCCTGGAGGCGTATCTTACCCACACAAGCTGATATACAGCGTGTGACCATAGGGTCACCCTCTGTCAGGGGGTCGCGCCCCTCTATCCTGGGATAGCAGGCGATGCACTTCTCAGATACCCTGGTCTGCCCATTAAACATAGGTTTCTTGTAGGGACACTGCTCCACACACTTCCTGTAGCCCCTGCATCTCTTCTGGTCTATAAGGACAATCCCGTCTTCCTGTCTCTTGTAGATGGCCTTTCTTGGACAACCGGCCAGGCAGGCAGGGTAAGTACAGTGGTTGCAAATCCTCTGCAGATAGAAGAAGAATATATCGTGTTCAGGCAGTGATGCGCCCTCAAGCAACCCGTCCTCCCTGTATTTAGGGGCCCGGTTGGCCGTGTCTTCATAGAAGTTAGGTACGCGCCACTCCTTGTCCTCCGGCACATAGCCCACGGCCTGTTGACCGCTGGCCTCTATACTCTTGGTCGCCTTCTCAAAAAGAGTCTCACCCTTATAGACACCGTAGGGGGCCTTCTGGTCGTCCTTATTACTCGTATCATATCCCTTCTGGGGTCCAAGCAACGTCAAGGTCTTAGAGTCCCAGGACTGGGGATATCCACCAAAGGGCTTGGTCTCTACATTGTTCCACCACATAAACTCCTGGCCTTTGTTGAACGTCCAGGCGCTCTTACAGGCCATGGTGCAGGTCTGACAGGCGATACAGCGGTTTATGTTAAAGACCGCAGCAAACTGCCTCTTTGGCCGGTTATCCTCATAGGGATACTCCATTTCGCGGCCTAGCTGCCAATTATAAACTTTCGCCATTATTCATCCTCCTAATTCTATTTATAAACCCTTGTGGATACCCCTTACACATAGAACCCACCTTCGAGGTACCTCTTCATTTCTTCGTTCTCTTTGGCAGGAGTACGCCCTGTCCTGACAGGGTCCCAGAGACCCCTGCCCTCCATGCCGCCGTCCTCGGCCTTTGTTACCCTGATCAAGGTTTCCTTGGGGCAGGTATTGGGGGCGTGGACGTCTATCTCGAAGCCCTTACTTATCCTCTGTCCCAGGTTGTCCTTTCTAACAAGGCTGTCGGTCATCATGGTTGGCTGGAGCCAGCCCCTGGTCAGGGACTGCTGAGAACCGTATCTGAAGTGGGCCTGGTAGCCTGTGTCGGCAGATACCGCCCTGCCGTCGGCCCTTGTCTCATGGGCAAGGACGCTCTTCCACGTAGCCATCTGCGGGGCGTGCTTCATCATGGTTACCCCTCTCGGATATGCAGGGTTATACTTTGCCCTCAGCATCAGACGGGCTATCTTGTAGAAGGGGTCTGTAGGCTTCCACCCAACGTACGGCCTGTCTTCAGGGTTAGCGTCGCACCAGACGTAGTCGCCGTCATTTATGCCCAGTTCCTTTGCATCCTCCGGGTTCATGTGAATCTGATGCTCACCGACTCCCGGGGTCCTCTTATCCATTCGGTACGGATCGCCGTAGTTAGAATCCCAGATAAGGTTCCAGTCACAGCTACCCCATGAAGAGTGGACTCTGTGCCTAGTCTTCGGTGTCAGGCAGTAGAACCTGAAACCCTTCTCCCACAGGAAGTTCTTGGTATTCTTGACCTTGGACCACGGCATCTTCACGTTCCTGACGGAACGCTCGTCCGCGCTTGTGGCATCCAGAGGTATGCCGTAATCGTTGGGTCTTATAGCGTCATGGGTTGCCACAATTACGTTGGGCAGATACGGAGTCGCCTCTACCGGCTCACGATAGACGATCAAGTTCTCACCATATTCGATAAACTCGTCTTCTTCACGGTAGAACTCAAGCCTTCCTGTCTTATTGTAGAAGGGCTTGGACTCGTGAATCTGCTCCCAACCCGTTATCCTTGGATACGTACGGAACATACACAGCACGGGACGGTCCTTCTTAAGGAGGTCCTCTACCCCGTACCCCGCACCTGTGCTGCTGTTGTCTAATATACGCTGCAGGTAAACGTTTTTATTCTCGGTATCATCCAGGTAGAACCTCCAGTAATCCCTGTACCTCTTGTCTCCCGTAAGCTCCGCCAGCTTTCCGGCAACGCCCGCAAATGTCTCGTTATCCTGCTTGCTGTTATACATCGGCTTAATTCCGCCCTGCCACAACTGCAGGAACGGGTTGGAACAAGAGGCCGTCATGTCGGGAATGGTAAGTTCCATCCAACTATGAACTGGCAAGACCACGTCAGCAACCTCGGCACTGCCTGTCCACTCCCAATCCTGGGTGACAATCATCTCCACCCTCTTATTGGTGTTCAGAATCATCTCATACGCCCACTTGGCATTATTGATAAGGTTCACGTTAGCAAACCAAATCACCTTTGTAGGCGTAGGCATATGAGTCTTGCCCGTAAAGGATTTGCCCTTCACCTTCAGGATGTTATCCTGATAGTTCCAGTAGCAGACCTCTTCAGGGTGGAAGTATTTCTGCTTCTTTATGTCATCGGGCTTGGCCTTAGGATCCAAGTTCATGTTGAAGGGGTCTTCCTTCATCACGTTATATGCACCCGGGAATACCGATATCCTGTAGTTGCCTGCCCAGTGACCGGGGCCGCCGCCCGGTTTCCCAAAGTTGCCTGTGAGGGCCAGAACCAGGAAGTTCGCCCTGTCCTTTATGTCACAGTGGAAGTAGTGGTTGGTGCCCTCGCCGGTGTGTATCATGGCAGGCTTTATGTTGGCAAAATCCTTGGCCAACTGCTGGATCATCTCCTTGGGGGTACCGGTAATCTCCTGCGTTGTATCGAGGTCGTATTCGGCACACAGTTCCTTATAAACCTGGAACACCGGCTTGACCTCGACTTCCTTGCCGTCCGTGGTCTTGACCTTAAAGCTCCCCTCAAGGGCAGGGTCTATGTTCATCTTAGTGAAGTGTTCGCCAAGGTCTTCCCTGGTAATTACCTTCGGGCCGTTCGACTTGGCGTCCCAGACCACGAAATCGCCCCACTCTTCCCTTAGTGCCGGGTCAATTACTTGGACTGTTTTACTATAGCCAGTCAACTCCTTGCTCTTATAGCCGCTGATTATATCGCTTGCCCTGAGCAGCTTCAGGGTATCATTCCTCATCAGCAGAGGCAGGGCGGTGA
>JAUQZZ010000224.1 GCA_030586765.1 Candidatus Brocadiales bacterium
CTAGGAGGCTTAAGAAAGAAGGTTATATGGAAAGAGTCTTCTGGCAGAGAAACTATTATGAACACATTATTAGAGGCAAAAACACGCTAAACAAAATAAGGATGTATATCCAAAATAATCCTTTAGTGGAGAAATTAGACCCTACAAAACTCTACTGAAATAACCGGTTTGTAGTGGCAGAGCTTGCTCTGCTGAAATTGTAGCGGCAGAGTTTACTCTGCTTTTAAGTCGAGCAAGCTCGACCGCTACAAAATCCTGTCGGAGAGAAAACTTTACCGTCACATAGTTTTAGCTGAGAACAAGCTCAACTGCTAGATTGCTCTAATTGTCATACACAGTTATCAGGGTCTCGGAAAGGAGTAGATTGTGTCAGCCACATTAAAGGCGATAAAGACCACCGCATCAGAGGTACAGACAAAGATTCTCAAGAAACAAAAGCCCTCGATGAGCTTCCCGCTGAGGACGCTCAGCAACGTAAGGTACAGACCCAAGGAGGGGTTCTTTGAACTAAAGGGCTCAAAAAAGGTACGCACCCTTACGGTAAACACCGTAAAGACCTTTGCCCAGACACTGAGGATGATGTCACTGTCAAAAGAGTTGATAGAGCAGGACGACATCGCCACCAAGAGAGAGGCCTATTACGTCTCAAAGAACTGGGACAAGGCCCGATTTGACGAGCAGCCCGAGTCGGACGCCGTTATGGACGACATCGAGGCCATGTTCGAGGTGAACCGTGAGCAACTGGGTTTCATCCCCGAAGAAAAGGGTGGCGACGTGGCTGGGAAGCTGATAGTCGTGGATAAGGACGAAAAAGGAAGGCCGCTGCGCATAGACTGCACAAAGTTCGGTTCGGGGGCATACTCCATACCCATCTCAGTAGAACATCTGGGGTTTGAGACGGATGCAAAATTTATACTGGCCATCGAGACGGCCGGGATGTTCCAGCGCCTGGTCAAGCACAACTACTGGAAGACGGCGAACTGCGTCCTGGTATCCATGGGAGGCGTGCCCACCAGGGCCTGCCGCAGATTCATAAGACGGCTTTCCGAGTCCAAGAACATACCCGTCTATGCGTTTGTGGACGGCGACCCATACGGGATAAGCAACATATACCGGACGCTTAAGGTGGGTTCAGGGAACGCAGCCCACATAAACAAGTACTTCTGCGCGCCCAATGCACGGTATCTGGGAGTGACACCACAGGACATAATAGACTATAAGCTCCCGACCCACCCCCTCAAGGAGGTGGACGAAAAGCGCGCCCTTGATGCGCTCAAGAACGACCCGTTTATCATCCACCACAAGGAATGGCAGGAAGCCATTAAACAATTGATAGAGATGGGCGTCCGCGTCGAGCAGCAGGCCCTGGCCAAACACGGGCTTAACTACGTCATAGACACCTACCTGCCCCGGAAGCTCAAACACCCTGAAAAGTTTCTGCCGTAATGTGGATGTGTAGGGGCAATTCATGAATTGCCCCTACGTACTTTGTGGTACTCCCTCTGTACTAAACAC
>JAUQZZ010000040.1 GCA_030586765.1 Candidatus Brocadiales bacterium
GGTTTATAAAGGACATATCTCCAGCCACACCTGTTACCGACATGGGCCTGATATTCCTTGACTCTAGTTTCAAATCTGCCTCTGCGAGACGGCTCATGGCATTTATCTCCTGGAAGTCTTCAGAACTTACCAGGATGTAGACTGGCCTGTCTGGAGGGGTTAATAGCCCCAGTATCTCCTTTGCCTCTGCCTCTTTGGAGCAGAAGAACCTGGCCAAGTCTTTAGTCTTTATGTCATCCTCAAGACCTTCTCTGTCCTTGATCCACTTAAGGAGGTAATCCACGGTGGCCCTCTCGTGTCTGCCCTTAGGCACAGAGAGGCCCTTCAAGAGCCCCATGCTAGGCTTGGAGGTCAAGGTCTCCCTCCCAGTGAACAACTTTACCCTCTTCCCATGATGCCACCAGCATAGGACCAGAGAGTCCCTCTCCGTATTATTCTTTATAAAGTCATAGGCCTTGAGCCAGGCAGGAGAGGCAAAGGATACCTGCCTCCCCGAGGAGACCTCTGAATAGTCCGTGCAGTAAATAAGGGGCTCGTACGCCTCACCCCCGGAACGATACCTGAGGCGGTACTCTACGGCCATCAGCGAGTCCTTGGGCAGGGTAATAGTGCTTTCGTCGGGAGTGGCCCCGCCACCTTCCCTGGTGATGGCAAGGTCTGAAGTCAACCTCTTCTCGTATTTTATCACCTTCTCAACAGGCACTACTGAGGTAGGGAGGAGTACCTGTGTGAAATTTTCCGGGGCAACCTCTTCTACCTTTATGTACTCGTAAAGGCTCTGGGCTAAGGCCACTTGAGGCAAAGACGAGCTAAGCCCCATAAGAAACAGTAGACAGCAGAGTATCTTCATAGGTTTGGTTATCATAAAAAATATACTAGCATTTTAGTTGGGATAAAGACAAGTCCTTTTTATCTGAGCCTTGGACGTGAGTTTGGACATATTTGATTTATAAAACATCCGCCTAAGGCGGATAAGGGGGGAACTTCCCCCTTACCGCCCCCCAAGAAAAAGCGTTTAAGGGTTTAAGTTGTAGGGGCAGGGTTTACCCCTGCCCGACCTTATTTTGTAGCGATGCGATCCGCCTCAGGCGGGTTGTCCGAACTCATGTCCTAATATCGGCTAATTTGCCGTTGACAGAAAAACTTACCCTGCGTTACAATAGACCAAACCTGAATGGTTCCCTTAGTAGGGACATATTGCTTTGATGACGGCTTGTCTGGCTTTTTGTCACCCTGAGCGTAGCGAAGGGTCTAGGGGTAGAGAGATTCTTCCCCTTCACTTCGTTCAGGGTCAGAATGACATTGTGTAATTTGGTTTTTGCTTACTGTCGGGGCGTGGCGCAGCTTGGCTTAGCGCGCTTGCTTGGGGTGCAAGAGGTCAGCGGTTCAAATCCGCTCGCCCCGACCAGTTTTCACAAGGACTTACGACTAATCAGCTTTCCCTCTCCACCCCAAACTGTGTCAGTTTTTGTGCAGTACATCAATGTTTTTATCTTCTGTGCTACTCAATCTTTCCTCCAGTACACTAACTGCCTTCACCTTGTGGCTAGGTGCTAAATGAGAGTACCGAAGGGTGGTCTCAATATCTTCATGTCCCAATAGCTCCTTTACCGTTGTGAGGTCTACCCCTGCCATGATTAAATGGCTAGCAAACGTGTGCCTCAAATCGTGGAATCTAAAATCCCTGATACCTGCCCTCTTGCAGGCAGTGGGGAAGGAGTTATTGACGCTCTTATATGGCCTGCCGTTCCTATCGGCGAAAACGTACTCACTCTCAGGCCCATGAGGGATAGCCTCCAGGGTAGCCCTTAAGGTGGAGTTTATGGGTATCTCCCTACGCTCCCCGTTCTTGGTTACGTCCAGGAGTAGGAATCCATGCTTAAGGTCTACCGCCTCCCACCTAAGACCTAAAATTTCTCCTAGCCTCATACCCGTATTGAGGGCCACAAGCACTATCGGTCTTAGGTGTGGTGTGCAGGTTTCAACAAGGGCCTGACATTCTTCTTGGGATAAATACCGGAGCCTGCCCGGTGGTTCTTCCAGGAGTTTAACACCCCTCACCCTCTTAAGGGTATCATCTCCTACCCATCCCCACTCATGGGCCTTTGTAAACATATGCTTAAGGCAGGTTACACGGCGGTTCGCTGTGGAGGGCTTGACCTCTTTAAGTGCCTCCGTTTGGTACTTCTCTACCGCCAGGGAAGTAAAGGAATTTAAGGGAAGGTTGCCAAACCTCTCCGCTAACTGCCTAATAAAATACTTCTTGGTCTTAAAGAATCTCTGCCGGCTGGCCCATGTAGCATACTCCCTGGCTAACTCCTGAAAGGTGTAGCTCCTTGTAAGTCTTACAGGGCATTTGCCCTCTGCTATCTCCCCTTTACGTTTCAGTAACAGGGCCTCCGCCTGTTTCATACTCCTTGTCCTGGCACTCTCCCTGGCTATCCTTCCGTCTGGCCCTGCGTACCGTATCCAGTAAACAGTGCCACGTCTAAACACACCCCTCACCCTTGACATATTTTTACCCTCCCCTTATTCAAATTCAGTGAACCATCAAGGGCAGGAGTGTAAGTCTCCCGTAGCCAGGAGTCAATATCCACCTTCCTGAACCTGGGGAACTTGCCCACCTTAAAGTACGGTATGCTTTTGAGATGGGTAAGCTCGTAAATTTTACTTTTTGGTACGTGGAGATACTCAGAAAGGGTCTCTACTGTGAAGATAGTATCCCCGTCCTGCCCTGTACCCCTGGCTTGCAGTAATGACCTTAGCTCCTTGATAAGTACCGGGGCTAGGGCCTGGGCCAGTGAGGTTAGGTCTTCCTGGTTAAAGTCCAGCCTCAAGCCACCTCTCCTGTTCCCATGTATTTTCCCAGCAAGTTCAAAACCTTACCCCTATCCCAGACCACTGTCGCCTTACCGCAATAATGGCCTTTATTCCATGCACGACCTTGATTAACTGCACCCGAAGGAGTAACCCACCTTGATTTTTAGCCTTACCCCGAATCACCGACCTCAGCCTCTCCGCCACCTTTTGGGCTAGGGCACCGGCAAGCCTATCTAGTTCTTCAGGAGCAAAGTCTAACTTCAAAGTAGCCTCCCTTAGCGTGTGGATGGGGTCCCTATCTCCCCCTCAAAGTACCGCTTCACCACCTTCGGGTACACTCTACGCAAACATCCAGCAACTTCCCTTAAAACAAAGGCTAGACATACTTCCTTCCACTGTCTGACTGCCCACCGAAATTCCTCTAGGGTAGCCTTACCAGCCAGGGCATCTCTCCATACCTTACCTAGCCTGTCCTTTACTTCTTCAGTCCTTTCCACCGCATTGGGCTTAGCTATTTCTATAGGCCAAGGCTCAACGCAATAGTCGCTGAGGTCGTAAAAGGCATTCAAAAAGATGTCCTCCAGAACCTCGGGAGATACACCACGTGGCAAGGGTTTCTCCGCAGTACCCCTCCGCACCACCTTTTTCCTGTTAGTCGCTTGTTTCAAAATAACCTCCCTTCCACTTTTACTCCTTTAAACCTTCTTACCTTCGGCCAGTTTTTTAGAAAGGCTTTCAATTGCCGCTGACCTCTCCGTCTTGCCCGGCGGAGGCCAATATCCCCTACGATAAGCCTCAGAACACTTACACTTTGTAATTTGCTCCAGGATTAAATCTTCAGGGAAGCCGTGTGTCCTTTTCCTGAGTTCGCTGACCACCCAACCCGCAGGGTCTGCAAACTTCTCCCCCCTATCAAGTTTTGACCTCAGAGTCTTAAGAACATCCTTGACATCCTCTGGATTGTGGCTAGAAATATCTGCCTTTATTTTTTCTAAGATTTGAGAATCCCACCCCCCATTGGGTGGGTGTGTAAGTGAGTGTGGGTGTGGGTGTGGGTGTAGCGTATACGGGTTCGTTACGGGTTCGGGTACGGGTTCGTTACGTAACGGCGGTTCGGGATAGTGTATGTCTTTTTTTATATCCTGCCTAAATCGTTGGTACTTACGCCAATTCTTGAAGTAAAAAAACTTTTGCTCGCCTATTACCTTGCCCCCTTCCCCGTGTACCTCCACCATATAGCCCACCGTAATGCCTAGAGTGGCCAGCTTGTCAAGACACGTGGACAGTAACCCCCCCTGCGTCTTTGGCCACGGCACCACCCCAAGCCGATAAAGGTCTCTGCGGTCGGCGGGGAAAATGCCGTTGTCATCCGCTACCAGGAGGAGGCGGACAAATACCCCCTGCTCTGCTAGGGTAAGCTGATTAAACTTATAGTCCGTTAGGGCCTCCCTATAGACAAGTTTTGAACGGCTCATTGTGCTGGCGCGGCCTCTTTGGGGATAAGCTTTTCCACGTCCTCACGTTTATAAAGCCATCTGCCCGTAGGAGTTCTAAACACCGTAAGGAGTTTTTCCCTAGTCCACCTCCTCACCGTGTACTCACTCACGCTCAACAGCCGGGCTACCTCCGATACTTTCAACATTTCCACCACACACTCCTCCTTTCAAAAAATTCGGTTGCGTTGTAGTAATAGCATGAAACATGAGACTTGTCAGGGTAACCAAGCCAGTGGCTTTCAGGCCAGCGTAGAGGGGGTAATGAAGCCTTCTAGGAAAAATTCAGTAAAGGTGAGACTTGAGAATCTCTAAACAGACGTTGAGGTATGAATAGAAACTTTCCCACTCCTTAGCAATTAATGCTCCCGTCTTTCTCTTTGGCGAATAGGCGTCCCTCAGAAGTGCCTGGACAAACCTCCTTCTGGGGTCATTGGGCGGTCTGCCCCTAAATGCCCTAAACGGGGCAGAAGTCAGTTTCCCGGCGAACCGATGTGCCCACCAAGTGTAAGTATTGTAGATTTTCTTCACGGTCTCAAAGCTCTTAGGGTTACCTGCAATCGTATAAATGGCGGTTTCATAATGTTCTCCTTTGCGGATAAGGTCATTGACCTTACGGAAGATGTCTATATCGCTCCCAATAAGTTTTAATGTTTCTTTTGGGTCTCTGGCAGGTTTAGACCTAGAGGGATAAAGCTTTTTATCTAGCTCCATGTCCAGCCCTTTGAGGCTATGGGGTATACGTCCATGGAAGTCCTTCCAATGGGTTGGGGTGATTGTGATGTAGCGGAGATAGTTAAGCCGTGTGATACCTACAGGCCAGGACATACGTTACCTCTCCTGTAACTCTCTTGACAGAAAGGGGAGGGCTAGGTAGGATGTTCAGAAATCCAGGCATCCTATCCTGGTAGGCCAGGGAGATAAAAGGCCGTCGTAGCCGTCTCCCTGGCCTCCCCTTATCCTTTGGTTGCTTATTGTACCCTGAATCCTTTTAAAAGGCCACCCTGCTCTTGACAAGGGCTGTCTTTTTTGGGATACTTCTTATGCCTACAGGAGCTTCCGTCCATGCTGAGTAAACTTTATACTCTTTTCCTTGACATCCTTTCACCCCGCAGGGTTAAGGGCCAGATTGATTTACGTATCCTTATCTACCGTGAAGAAGGTAACTGGGTGGCCCACTGCCTTGAATTGGACATTGTAGGTGCTGGTGGTACACCTGAAAAAGCCTTCAATCTTATGAGTGAGCTTGTAGAAGACCATATTAGTTTTTGCTTTGAGAACAAGATAGAGGATAAACTCTTTAATCCAGCACCTCCCGAATACTGGTACAGATGGCTAAAAAGTATACCTTATCGCATTCCTGAGTATCATCCACTACCCCAAACCATCAGACGGCTAGAGTGTGGTCTAATAGAAGAAGACTACCTAGTCTCATCCAGTGCCAGGTAAGCCCCTCAAATACCGTGATTTATTTCGTGCCCTACGCAAATACGGAATATACCTCAAATCTGGAGGCCGTCATCCTCACTTAGTCAAAGGCAACCCTCCAGAGGTTTCTTACCCCATTCCTTATCATGGGAAGGAAAACGATGATATTGAGGGCTGTTATGTAAGAGCAATCCGCCGTAAGTTTAAGTTAACTCCACAAGATGGCGTTTCAGACAAAGACTTTTACGGGTAGCCATTGTTCTCCTTCAGAAGTTTATAGCCTCATAGAAGACCCTGGTATTCCTGGCCAACACCTGGCAGTAAATCATTGTCCTGGAGATACTGCTATGCCCTAGCCACTTCTTCAACACTGGCAGGGGTACGCCTGATAAGACGCAGTGTATAGCGAAGCTGTGCCTGAAGGTGTGGGGGTGGCTACGGTCTCTGTCTATCCCTGCCCTACTGCAAGCCTCACTCACTACCTGGAAGGCCCTCTGCCTGGTGATGGGGAATAGCCTGTCTTTACCCCTCAATCCTTCCTGTGCTAGATAAGAGCCTAGAGTACCTACCAGGTGGCCGTTAATAGGCACTACCCTTACCTCTGGCCTCTGTTTCTTTAGGGACCTAACCTTCAGGGTCTTTGAGTAGAAGTCCACGTCCTTAATCTCCAGGGCCAGGGCCTCAGATACCCTAAGCCCTGTCTGCCAGAGTAAGGACAGAAATAAGCGGTCTCTACCCTCTACCTCTCCCAGTATCCGCTCCACTTCCTCTCTGGTGAAGTAGGCAGGGAGTTCCCCATCACCCAGGGTAACAAGGTCTCTATCCCTGGGTACTCTTGCTAGTCCCGGTATCCGCTTCGCTTCTGCGGTTCTGGCTATCATTGTAGCACCTCCTTTTGGTTCATTGACCTGTCCTACCATCAGGGTCTTAAGCATTCACCCTGAGAGAATGCACGCTTTTACACTACCCCCTTTCCCCCTAGTCTCAAACCACAGACACCATACTCCACCTCCTTTACCTTTCGTTACAAGCGTAATGTCAAATCTTCAAGGTTAGGTTAGGCCCTGAGATAAGGACTTACGTCTTACCCCAGGGCCTTAGACTTTACAAAATGTCCCCTTTTGTTAAGTGGTCTCTACCGCCTTTGCTTCCTGTAACTCCTCCTCAAAGTCCTTAAATCCGTACCCTATCTGAAAACCGTAGCCAGCTAGACAGGCCAGGGCTGACGCCTCTGGTTCTAAATCCTCCAGGGCCTTTGCTTCCTCCAGATAATTAATCACCCAACATAGACAAAGCTCTACATTCTCCGCCACCACCCCCTTATCTAACCTGTCGTCTTCTGGATGGTTCGCAGAGCCGAGCAACATATAGAGGGCATTCAGAACATCAAACACTTCATCATTGGCATCTGCCTCCCTAAGACGGTCTTTGATATAGTAGGCGTTGTGATATTCCGTCCTCTCCTTGTAGTTCTTTCCCTCTATAACCTTCAGGACTTCGGAGGTTACCTTCAGCACAAGGGGAGAATCTTCCATCTCAGCAAGCAGGGCTTTTAGTCTCTGGACGGCTTTTGGTCTCTGGACGGTGTTGTTAGCGTTGCCTGATTCCATGGAGACGACTATCCCCCGCAGGGATTCTATGTAGGGGTTAGACTTCCTGGCTACCTCACGCTCCCTATAGCTGGCCCGCTCACGTTCTATCTTTGCCCTAATCTCTGTGATAGTCTTCTTCATGTCCCACCCCCTTACTGGATGTCCAGCCTCTTGTAGACCTGGGGTACTACCTCTGCCTGTACCCTATCGGTAATGTCCTTACCCATCCTCTTTACAAACTCCTCTTTCCAAGCAACTATCCTACGGCTAAGGGTCTTGACCTGGGCGGTACGCTCCCCTGTCTCTACCGGGACTCCGTCTTCCAGGGAGGCTATTATCTGGTCTTCCCCTGCCTGTAGCCTGGCCTTTGTCTCTGAGGCCCAGGACTCTAACTCCTGGAGTTCACGGCGTAGACGTGCAATCTTACTGAGGGTCTCTTGTGATACTACGGTGGTGGGTCTTACTAAGGTGGTAATCATGGCACTTGCCTTTCTCTAGTGCAGGGCTATACTGTGTGCTAGGCGGTCATGCGGTTTGCACTAGGGTTACCGTAGACCGCTTAGGGCCACCGGGTAGTTCTTGCTACCTAGTGGCCCGCCTTGTTTTACTTCTTACACAAGACCTTTTCGTGGAGGGCGTCAACGGCCAGCCTCATAAGGCCAGATTGACTTAACCTCTTACCCTCTTTCTGGAGTAGCTCCAGCCTCACTTGCTCCAGCTTCACTAATTGGTCTCTATCAAATACAAACGCTAGTTTCACTTTCAATCCTTTCCCTTTATCTTCCTTCTTCCTCTTATCCACTAGAGGAATTATACCACAAGATTATATCCTGGCAAGTAGAAAATAATAATTTTTTCTTGGCCTTACTGGAGTTACTGGAATTACTGGAGCTTGTTTAGGGGGGAGGGGTGGCCTGTGGTGAGATATATTTTCCCCCGGTCAGGGTGGTAAGGAGTTAGGCTACCCTAAAAATTCCCCCCTGGAACGCCCCTGGTGGCCCACAGAGACACACAGGGGCAGGAACATGGCCTAGAGTATAGTAGTTCTCACCTCCAGGGCCTTCTCAAGGACGTTCCTGGGGATCCGCACACTACCCCTCTGGCCGTCCAGCTTCACCGCTTTCAACTTGCCTTCGTCCACCATGCGGTAGACACTACTACGACTCAGTCTGAGGATGGAGGCCACCTCCTTAGGTGTTAGGAAGAATTGGTTTGGGAGAGGTATCATCCACTTTAAGATACTCTCTCGGCAAGGGTTGTCAAGATTGGTGAAAGGCGGACGGGATTAGTCCCTTAGCACAACCTAGCGACTCCGTAGGTATTACAGGTCTTGTTGTAAGAATTTCCCCTCCAAACGACGGTAATCAGCCCCAGACCTGTTAAGGTCTTTATGGCATGGGAGACCCTTCCTCTACCCACCCCGTACGTGGCTATTCTATCGTACGAGACCCTTGCCTGGTAGGTCTGCTTGTCCATGAGACGGAGGAGGATAAGGAACACCTTGAGGGCGGAACCTGAGAGTTGGGAGAGGTAGCAGTCAACTAGGGGATTGCCCAGGAAGCTGAACCCCCTATGTACTGGCCTATACCCTTCAGGCATTGGCCCACCGCAACACCTGCAAGCCTTCTGCATCTTGTAGGTCTGGGTCCCCGAGAGAAGTGCAGGCACAAGATTATTACTCATACTCTGTCTACCTCCCTACCCTATGCGGTCAAGAGCTAAACTCTGGACTTCCCAATAAGTCCTTTATGAACTCGTAATACCCTGGGCCAAATTTACCTTGGGGGTCATCCTCAACGTCTGGGAGGAAACGTCCTCTCTTAAACTCCTCCCATATCATCTTTTCTAGTGGACTGTTGGTGAGGTTGGTGAGAGGGAAAGCCTCCTCAGACTGCATCATCTTGCCTAGTGGAGTGTACGGCCGAGAGGTGGTGTGAGTGTTCTCGTCAGGATTAAGGTAATATCCCTGCCTAGATAATTCTTCTCTTATCACATTTATTAACGGGCTGTCAGATGTGCTTTCTAACACCTGCTTTTTAGTGAATTCTTTTAAGTCCGCCACTGCCTTTCGGGCTTGAAGTTGCTTAATCATTATTTTCTTTAAATTCTTCAGACTCAATTCTTCAAACGCCATCTCAATCCTCCTTTACCTCATACCTCAACTCCCTCTCCCGCCTCTTTTCCTTCCCCTTCTGCCTGCGTTCCTCCCACACCTTCGCCCTCTCCAGCCGTTCCACGTCCAGGGGTACTACTCCATAGAAGAACCTGGCCACCGCCCACCAGTCCCCCTCTGCCATCTTGCTTAACCTGGGCAGGACTGGAACTAACTCGTTGACCACATAGGAATATTTCGCAGGCATGACATATCTAATCTTGCCATCCTTCCTGACTGCGTGTACGTCAAGCAAATCCTTTACTGGCCCAGGGAGAGCTACCGCCCAAGGTGTCCAGACCATACTATCAGGGTCTCGGCCCAGGTTAAGGCCCTTGAAAATATGCTCATTGGTGATGCCCAAGAGACTTATCGCAGGGCTTACCCTCTGGAGTACATCCTGTGACACACCCGCTTCCAAGAGGTCAGATGGTGGCAGGTCAGGTAGTGCATATATAGGCTTCCCATCCTCTGTCGTTACAGGTAGCCTTACTGCAAAAGAGGTCTCAAAGTAGTCAGGTAGTACCTCCCTTCCCACCCTCTCCTACAGGGGGGGGGTGAGACATCAAACTTGATGTATTCCACTGTGTCAGTTACTGTGTCAGTAGACACCCCAAAATAGGCCAAAATAGGCAGAAACAAAAACACCCGTGTACTCTGTAAGTACAAGTAGAATAAACTACTTGAAAATAGGCAGTAAAATCGCTATACTGCCTTCCGTAGCTTGGGGTGCAAGAGGTCAGCGGTTCAAATCCGCTCGCCCCGACCAGCTTCACAACGATGTATTATTCAAACTCAGCCCATAAGACGATTCGTTAATTGTGTTGTCGTTTAACTTATGTAAAGATAAGGAGGAACATTATGTCAAAAATAAGAGTTCGTCATGGTGAGAATGAAATTGAATTGGACGGCACCGATGATTTCATTAAGAAACATCTGGATGATTTTTATTCTCGAATTCGTGTTACTTCAAGCGGAGAAACGATGACAACTTTAAAAGAAAAAATATTTGAAGCTTCATCAAAGAAAACAAGGGGTAAAGTACCAACCCCTGCTGAATATCTTAAAGCAAAAGGCACGACGGATCGTATTTTACAGATACTTATTTTTGGGAAATATTTGGAAGAATTCAGGGAGATCTCAGAATTTAGCCCTCAGGAAATAAACAGCGTAGCAAAAGAAGCAAGGCTCTCCAAAGATATTCATACCCAATATTTTACAAATGCTGTTAAGCAAGGACTCCTGAGAAGCCTAGGTGGTGGGAAGTATACCTTAACCTTAAGTGCTGAAGATGCCCTCCGCCCTATGCATGTCAATTAAATGACCATATTGGAGTTTTTAAATCAAATAGGAAATTTAAAGGATTTCTCAAGGAAATCCCTCATCTTATTAATCACATATTATCTAAGAAAGTATAAAGGTACCCTAGAGTTCAGCGTATCAGACATAAGGGGAAGTTTTCAAGACATCTCTCTTAAAGTACCTTCAGATCTTGCACGACTCACAAGAGGACTAACAAAAGGAAAGAACTCGCCGCTGTTGAGGACAAAAAAGAAATATTTTTCATTATCGTTAGACGGAGTACGTGAAGTTGAGTCGTATCTGACATCGGATAAACAAAATCCAGCTGCTATAGAAAGTTTCATACATAACGCTATAACTTATCTTGAAAAGATTATTTCAAAAGTTGAGGAGGACAACAAGAGAAGATTTTTAGCAGAGGCAATAGCTTGTATTAAGGTTCGAGCAAAAAGGGCAACAATTATAATGACATGGCTAATGGCACTACAGCATTTATACGATTACGTTTTGTCAAAAAAGCTTAAAGATTTTAATTTAACCCTCTCCCAAAGACGTGATAGGTATAACAAAATACAAGTCACAACCAGAGACGATTTTTCTGATGTTAAGGAATCGGTATTTATTGAAATATGTAGGTCGTCAGGAATTATAAGTAATGATGTGAGAAAAATTCTTGATGAAAAATTGGGTATTAGAAATACCTGCGCTCATCCTTCTAATGTGGAAATACACGACTCGAAAGTTGTAAATTTTATTGAGGAAATTGTGGATAACGTAATCGACAAATATAAAATATAACCTATAGTAACTCTACTAACCCGGCATAAGTGGTGGCAAATAGCTCTCCGCAGACTATTTTTCTAGCACAGTCAGTAGGGAGCGTCAAGACGCACCCTACACCTATCTGTCATTCTGAGCGAAGCGAAGAATCTCTCTTTGTCCGATTTAAATTCTTCATCCCCCTTAGGCGGACTCAGCCTTGTAGGGTGCGTTTCAACGCACCCTACGTAGTCATTGCGAGTGGAGCGAAGCAATCTCATTGATAAAGGATAAATACGAGATTGCTTCGCCCGCCTTCGGCGGTCTCGCAATGACAACTTTCGGGGCTAACGCCCCTCAGCAATAACAGACCCCTACCCCTCCCTGGGCGTCATCACTGACTTGAAGAACCCCAGGTGGGGTTCCTTGTAGGAATGAAGCCCATGTACCCCTCCCTCGGCCTGGGCGGAGGGGCTCCTGGTCTCAAACCTTAAAGTGCCGTTATAAAGGGCCTCGTGGAGGTCTGAGATGGTGCGACAGCCGAGGTCCTGGAGGGCGTGTTTCAGGCTCTGCATGAAGTACTCCATGAGGTCTACCACAGAACCCCTATCCACTACTGCCCCGGAGACCCCCTGGGCTACCTTGATTTTGTCTTCTTCGGAGAAATACCTCTTGGCCCCGCCTTCCTCCATGGCCTCAAGGGAGGCCATCCCCCTGTATCTCTTCAGCCTTACCCCTCCCTCATAGAAATATTCCCCCGGGGCCTCGGTGGTACCTGCCAGTAAGGCCCCTAGCATCACGGCGCTTGCCCCCAAGGACAGGGCCTTGGCAACATGGCCCAGGTTGGATACACCCCCATCTGCCATCACGGGGACGTTGCCGTAGCCCCTGGCAAATTTGGCGCAGTGGTAGACCGCCGAACCCTGGGCCCTGCCCACGGCAAGGGTCTCCTGGGTGATACATATACTCCCACTGCCCATGCCTATCCTGAGGGCGTCCGCCCCCGCATCAATAAGGCTCTGACACTGCCGGGCCGTTACCACATTGCCCCCTATTACCTCCACCTGGGGATACTTCTTCTTGATGTATTTAATCATGTCAATCTGGAAGATGCTGTCCCCCTGGGAGGCGTCTATTACCACCACGTCCACCCCGACCTTCACCAGTTCTTCCAGCCTCTCCCTGTCCTCCTCCTTGGTAGAGAGGGCCGCCCCTACCAGGAGCTGTTTCGTGGCGTTCTTGGAGGCGTTAGGAAAGTCTTCGTTCTTGAGCAGGTCCGTACGGCTCATGAGGGAGACCAATCTGCCCTCTTTATCTACTATGGGGAGCTTACCCTTCTTGCACTCCTTCAGGATACGGTTGCCGTCCTGGAGGGTTATACCTACCTGGGCAGTGACCAGCTCTCTGGTCATAACCTCCTTGAGTTTACGATGGCGATTGGTATCAAAACATATATCCCTGTGGGTGACTATGCCTACTAGCTTAGAACCCAGCCTGCCATCCTCGGTAATGGGTATCCCCGAAAAGCCGTAGGTCTTTTTAATCTTATCTATGTCAGCAATGGTATTATCCGGGCCCAGGACTACGGGGGCGGTGATAAAGCCGTTCTCAAACCTCTTCGCCAGCCTAACGTGTTTGACCTGCTCCTCTACCGTATTGTTATAATGGATGATACCTATACCCCCGCACAGGGCCATGTAGATGGCCATCTTGGACTCGGTAACGGTATCCATCGGGGAACTCACTATGGGCCTCTTCAGTTTTATGTTCCTGGTGAGGCGTGTCTCTAAATCCACCTCGTCTGCACCAAAGTCAATGTGCCCTGGTAAGAGGATAAAATCACTGTAAGTAAGACCTCCCCTGTTCTCAAAGAAGGTCTCTGCACTAAACCCGTTCCCACTATTATTTTCTAATGGCATATCTTTACAC
>JAUQZZ010000225.1 GCA_030586765.1 Candidatus Brocadiales bacterium
ACCTGCCCCTCTGCATCACTGATTAAGACCTCCTTGTACCCATAAGACTCTTTAATAGTATTCAGGAGGGCCGATAAGAGGAGGAACTCCTTATCTCTGGGGGTTATGTGTGTACCCTGTATCACCAGTGGGTTCTGGGCGGCCACCTTTACGTCCTTTACCCGCTCCCGCATCCACAGGGTAACAATCTCTGCCTGCTTTATCCCCACGTTCTCCAGATTCTTGAGCGCCCCTGTCTTAAGGGCACCAAGTGCGTGGGGATACGCAATAAACCTCAGGGCCAGCAAGGGTAGGAAGGCCAGGAGGAGGAAAAGGACTATAAGCCTCGTCTTTACTGATTTAAACATCTACCATCCCCCATGGGTCATTTCTAAAATATTAACATGAAAGGAGTAAGGCTTCAAGGGGCTTCTTAGAAACAGTAGGCAGTAGGGAGTAAGCAGTAAAGGCCTTCTTACTCCCTACTCCCTACTCCCTACTCCCTACTGGAAGTTTTCCCGTCTCACGATAAACAGGCAGCTTCGCCTTAAAGGTCGTACCCCTTCCCTCCTCCGAGTTCACCTCAATGGTGCCCCCGTGGGACTGGACGGTCAATTGGGCAAGGGCTAGTTCCAGTCCTGTACACCGCATAGGTGGCCTTATTTTGAGGAGGAAGTAGGGGTTAAAGAGGTGTGGTAGGTCTTTTTCATCTATTGCAGGGCCTGTATCACTGATGGTTACTTCAACCTTGTCCCCTCTGATAAGGTGACAGGTCTTAATGGTTAGGGTGCCCCCTTTGGGCATGGCGTCTATGGCGTTAGAGACAAGGTTCATAAATACCGCCTCCAACTGGCTGTAACTGCCAAGGACCATGGGGGTCGTGTCAGAGAGTTCTTTTACGAGTTGGATATTCAAGGGTTTCAATTGGGGGGCTACCACACTCAGGACGGGTTCCACGGCCGCGTTTATGTAGATAGGTAGTTTCTCTGGCCTGGGCAACTCAGATATACTGAGGAGGTCTTTCATCACAGTATCACAACGCCTGGCCAACTCCTTTACCTCTGTAAGGTGATTCTTAAGTTCTTCGGAATGGACACATTCTTTTGCCCCCTCTATTCCTTTAAGAAGGACGTCGGCAGACATGTTTATCCTTGATAGGGGATTATTTATATAATGGGCTATACCGCTAGAGAGGTGTCCGATGGCGTTCATCTTCTGAGATTCCAGTAGTCGTATCCTGGATTCCATCTTCTTGTTAAGCGTAATGTCCCTTAGCACTTCCATGGCATTAGTCATAGTACCATCGGGATTAGCAACTGGGAAAGAGTGGATGGCACAAGAGATACCTCCGGGGAGCTCTACTTCGTTGGAGAAATCTCTCCCTCTTTCAATAGCTCCCATACTGGTGCAGGGTTCGCACGCCGTCTTTCTGCCCAACAAGGTGTAGCAGGGGCGTTCCAGCCCCTGGGGGTAGAG
>JAUQZZ010000041.1 GCA_030586765.1 Candidatus Brocadiales bacterium
GTCATTGAGAGGGGCATTAGCCCCGAAGCAATCTCAAAAGAAAGCCAGAGGGTGAGGTCTTTTCACTCTAGTGAGATTGCTTCGCTTCGCTCGCAATGACATGTTAGCAGGGCTAAAACCCTGCGCTACAAATTCGCTTCGCTTTCAATGCCCTTTGCGAGATTTTTACTGCCTACTTTGTTTTGCCATGGGCCTGGGGGCCTGGATGTAGCCCCTCTTTTCTAGCTCTTGAACGACCCTCTGGGTGGATTCCTCTACGGTTTCTTTGTCTGTGTGCAGTATAAGCTCAGGATGGAGGGGTTCCTCGTAAGGGTCGTCCACGCCAGTAAATCCCTTTATCTCGCCATTCAGCGCCTTTTTGTAGAGTCCCTTTACGTCCCTCTTAGTACAGACCTCCAGGGGGCACTTGACATAAACCTCTATAAAATCCTTCCCCACCTCTTTTCGGGCGTAGTCCCTGGTCTCCCTGTAAGGGGATATGGCAGCGGCAATGGCCACCACGGCGTTTCGTGTCATTAGCTTACAGACAAAGGCGATGCGTTTTATATTGGTGTCTCTATCTTCCTTTGAAAAGCCCAGGTCAGAACAGAGTTGTTTTCTTATGACATCACCATCAAAGACCTCTACCTTGTGCCCCCTCTCTTTCAAGGCGGCCTCTACCCTGTGAGCAATGGTAGTTTTACCTGAACTGGGTAGGCCAGTAAACCAGACCGTTACGCCTCTATCCACGCCTTTCTAAACCTCCTTTTTATTTTATGAGACTTCTAAACAGGATGCTTCACTCCACTGAGCAGGCCGGCCCTCCCCCTGGATGGGGGAGGGAAGGGAGAGGGTGAATCCCACCCTCCCCCAGCCCCTCCCATCAAGGGAGGGGGAACTGAACAGATCGAACAAGACTCTTCAATTAACGATATCTCCCTCCATTCCAGGAGGCACTTCCACACCAATACATCTTAAGATAGTAGGGGCAACGTCCTGTATGTGGAGCCCCGCTCTTCTAGTAGCCCCATTTAAATTATTATTATACATCAAAAATATCCCGTATTGCGAGTGGTTTGCATAGTCAGGGCCTGTATCATTTTCATCCAAACAGAGGCGTCCATGGCCCACGCTTCCGATACTCCTCCAGTACTGGTCGCCGAAGTATACTATCAAATCAGGGGGAATGCCACTACACTCCGGGTATATTTCTTCTGGCCTAAAGGCCTTCGTCTTTAACCTCCTGCCATTTTCATCCCTTATATCCTCAAGGCCCTGGGCAATCTCGTTTCTAACCCGCTCATAGTCCTGCCTGGGTATAACGCCCCAGGGCTCCCTGCCTTTAACGTTAAGAAATAGCCTCCCGTAGAAACCGCTCTCCCCCCAGGCCACGGTTCGCCTCCAGTCCACCTTCAGGTCTTTAAAGGAGGTAGGTGCCTTTGGATAGTCAAAGAGTCGAAGATAGCCGTTGGCCACGAGCCACTCGTTTATACATATCCCGCCCTCCATCCTCTTTGCCCCATGGTCAGAGACTACAAGGAGGGTGGTGCGGTCATCTAACAAGTTTAGTATCTCCCCTATCTCTCTATCCAGGTATTTGTAATAGGCTAGCACCGTGCTTTGGTATTCTGTGTTAGGGCAGAATCTTTTATGTGCCTCATCGAAGTACCTCCAGAAGGCGTGCTGAATCCTATCAGGCCCCATCTCCACCAGCATAAAGAGGTCCCAGTTATTTCTCTTTAGCAGGGCCTTGGCCAGGCGGAGGCGCCTCTGGGTCATCTGATAGACGGATTCTAGTATAGGCCCTTTGTTGTCGGTGCGAAAATCCTTCACGTCTAGTATATAGCCCCCTGAGAGGGCCTCTACCTCTGGTTTAAATCCCTTGGGAAAGGTGTACTCTGTAGAGGTATCCCCTGCCAGGAAACAGCTCACCATGTAGCCGTTCACAGGCCTGGGGGGATAGCTGGGCGGTACACCTAAGAGGACCACCCTGCGACCCAGCTTAGATAGGTAATCCCAAAGGGTCTCCTCTTTTATCCATGAGGAGTCCACGAAGGACATCTCTTTATAGTCATAGTGGGTGCGGTTGCGGAAGCCGTATATGCCCAGGCTTCCAGGGTCCTTTCCTGTCACCATAGAAAGCCATGCAGGGCAGGTGATGGAGGGGATGGTGCTCTTCAGTTCTCCCCAGACCCCATGGTCGGTTAGCCACTTGAAGGTGGGTAATTCATTAATCCACCTCTGGAAGACCAGTTCAGGGGGCGCACCATCAAGACCTATTACTACTACTTTTTCTGGATAATTCATATTTATATTAGAACCTTTAAAATGTAGGGACAGGGTTTATCCGCCTTAGGCGGATCTGCTCGGTCATAGACGGACAGCCGTAAAGGCTGTCCCTACATTGTAAACTAGAGTCTTTTATTAGTGTTATAGTTAGTTAGACCATATCTACTCAGATGATAGCTCCTCCATAGACGCCCGGAAGAAAGGAGCAAGTTCAATACAGGTCCTTCTCAACCCATATCTATCACTTACTTCCAAACACAATTTAATACCATAACCCAATAACATATTCCAGATTTCGGCATATGTGTACAACTTGTGCAAAGAGAGAGGATTAGTATCCTCTATTTCCAAAATTCGCAGCACATGGCAAGTCCTGCAGTATTTCCACAAATCAGGTCTTAATTGGAAGCAACCTAAATTACTATCTATCTTTCTCAGAAACTTATTTATACCTTTGTCGTTCCAGCCCCGCTCTTTAAAATTCTTCTTTACTACTTCCTCAAGCGTATTCATATTTCCAGCCCTCCTTAACGGGCGAATCTCCGTAGATGCCTCAGGGAGTCTATCTTCTCCTCCCTTGCGAGGATACGCCTGGAAGCGTCTCTGCCTTATCATGAGAGGTCTCCAATCGGCAATAGGGTTATTAGCTATTTGGCCCGTTTTTACTCCATAATCTAACATCTGCTTTAGGGCTTGAACTTCCAAGTTCACAGTGCGCTCCGAGACTTGGCCTAACCTGCCTTCTATATAGGTGTCCAATAAAGATGGTCTTAAATCGGACACCAGATTAAGCTTCAGCTCATTCAAAATTAGCTCTAAGTCTTGCCTGTAGCCCTCAAGGGTGCTGGGCTTCAGGGCAAGTTTCTTATGCCTTAAAAAGGCATCCTTGAGGTCTGCTAGGGAGTATTGGTTATCTTTTAATCCATATTCTCCTCTTACGGCCCTGCCCTCAAGCTCTTTAAGCACTTGCAAGGCCACTTGACGGTCTCCAGCCACAGATTTCCGTATCCTCTTGCCCCCAGTGCAGAAATCTACATAATATTGTCTTCCTCTCTTATAGACTCTACCCATTATCCCTTCCTCTTATAATTTGAGTTGGTGGCTTTAGGAAAGGTTATACTACTTTTCAAGTTTCTTTAAGAGTTACGTAGCGAGGTGGTAATCTTTATTTGGCCCCTCCCAGCCTTGCCTCCATCCTCTCCCTTGCTCTTGATATTATTTTTTGCACTAAAGTTTTCTCAAACCCGCACTCCTTCATAGCCTCTGGCACCTCCTCAGAGATGACTTCGACCAGTTGGTTTTCATCTATTACTACCGCTTTCCGGCAGGAATCCTGCGCCCCTTTTCCTCAGAGACATCCACTAACTGATAATCCTTCTGTCCAAGGCCTATCTCAGCGGCATAGTCTATCTGGGCATGGTAGTCAATACCGGGCCAGCTCTTTCTAAAAAAATCCTCCCCAACATGTTCCAGCACTAAATCCACCGAGGCCTGCTCCACGGCCACGGGGTCTCTGGAGGCAAGTATCCCTATATCCTCAAAGGCGGGCTGGTAAGCCCTGTCCATACAGTCGCATTGCTCCGTGACATGGATAAGGAAGTTGAAGAAAAGAGACCTCCTCTCCTTACCTTTCAGCACGGCCAGGCAATACTCGGCTATCTTTTTCTGGAGGTTAACGATGTTCTCATCCCAGGATATCTTTACTGCATTATACGGGCAGACGGCCAGGCACTCACCGCATCCGATACACTCCTTTGGGTTGATGATAGCATAATCTTTTATGGTGATAGCCCTGGCCGAGCAGAATTCGGCGCAGATGCCGCAGGCGGTACACTTGTCTTTTATGATTTGGGGTATCACCCCCGAGTGCATGGCCAGTTTGCCACCCCTGGAGGCAAGGCCCATGCCGATATTTTTTAGTGTGGCTCCCAGCCCTGTGAGCATGTGACCTGTAACGTGGGAGAGGAATACAAAGCCGCTGGTGGCCTTGGCTGCCCCTGCGATATAGGCGGTTTTAGTGAGGCCCTTATTTAGGGGTACGGCGTAGTCGTTTTCCCCCAGGAGTCCATCGGCAATGATAATGGGTGCACCAAGAGATTCCGTAGTAAAGCCCTGGTGAAGGGCGTGCAAGAGGTGGTCAATGGCATTGGTCCTCTGCCCCATATACAGGGTATTGGTCTCCACCACAAAGGGCCTTCCCTGGGCCTCCTTAATTTTTTCAACAGCGGCCCTGACAATAGGGGGCTTCAGGTGCCCTATATTCCCCTTTTCCCCAAAAGTGGTCTTTACAGCAACGAGGTCGCCTTTTTTAACAGAGGAGGAGAAATCCAGGGAGTCAAAGAGCCTCTTGGTCTTTTCGGCCAGGCTCTGAAGTGCCTCACCGCTTTTTGTCTCTATAAAATAGACCCTGCTTTTCATTTTTGGTTCTTACAGCGCGATAGCTGACATTAACAGGAAATTCTTACATTATAGTTAAGAACAAAATTTTATCAACCTTCGTGAGATTTGTTAAGGGGGAATAATAGCCCAGACCCTGGCCTGGCCCCCTGAGCCACCTTCTATCTTTATAGGGGCTACTATTAAGGTGGCCCCCTTGGGGGGGAGTTTCTCTATATTTGCCAGGTTCTCAAGCATCCACCTGCCCCTGGAGTTAAAGACGTGGTGGGTGGGGAAGTCCTTGGAGATGCCGGGGTCCACGCTCAGGGTGTCTATTCCGACGGCCTTAACCTGCCTTTTTTCTGCCAGAAAGAGGGCGGCCTCCTTAGAGTAGCCTGGGAAGTGAAGTGTCCCCTGGGCATCGGCATTCTTGTATTTTTCGTAGTCGCCCCACCTCTGACCCCAGCCTGTATGTATGAGGACAATAGAGTTGGGTGGAAGGGTGCCGTGTTTTGTCTCCCACTCCACTACGTCTTCTACCTGCAGGGCGTAGTCAGGGTCAAGGATGGTCTTCTGGCAGATGTCAATGACTACTGCTGGGCCGATGAGGTCATTAAGGGTGAGCTGGTCCACAGAGGGCTGAAAGGGCTCGAAGTGGTTAGGTGCGTCCAGGTGGGTGCCCAGGTGTTCAGGGGTGGAGTATCTGCCTGAGAAGGCCCCGTGTTTTTCTATACTGGCCAGGACCTCATATTTAAAGGGCCCATAGGAGGGGCCAGGCCAGTATGCATTCTTTTCATTTAAGGGGTAGGTGAGGTCTATTACCTGGACCATCCGTCGCTCCGAAGGAGCTAAGGAGGCCTGGGCCTTACCCTCCTGAAGCAGTTCCAGGACCCCCTCGCTTAGGCAAGGCCTTGAGGAAAGCAGGAAAGAGACTATAATCCCTAGAAGGATGTACCGCATGGGGTGACTTCCTGAGGTTTAAGGTTCAAGTCTCAAGGGTTCAAAAAGTTCAAGGTTTAAAGGCTCAAAAGTTCAAGGTACAAAGGTTCAAGGGTAATTTTAGCGGCAGTCCCAGAAGCTCCACGGACCCCAGTCCACCATGCGCCTGCCATCAGGCAGCAAGTATAGGATGCCTGTGCGGGTGCGGAAGCACTTGAGGAAACCCGTGGTACGGGTATGGGTCTGTATGATATTCCTCCTATCGTAGTACTCCACCTGGCCCCAGTGGAAGGGGGACTTCTCCTCATCGCTTACCAATTCCTTAATCTCCAGCTCCCTGGCAAAGACACTGCCCTCCTCCAGCTTCTTCTTCTCCACCATTACCTTATAAGTATAAGTGTCGGAAATCTCTACCTCCGTCAGCTCTGGGACATTGGCCAGCTGCTTAGTGGCCTTTTCCCTTGGCATATTAAAGACATCGATGTGCTGGGCCCTGGTAGAATCTCCCAGAAACCATAAGAGGGACAAAAGACATGGGACCAATATCCCCTTGAGGAATTTTTTCTTGTTAAAAACCTTCATATTAGATCCTCCTTAAGCTACCCAAACTGTAGTTGCCAAATTTATTGGACCTTTTTCGCCTGATAAATCAGGTCACGTGCACCAAAGGCGCATCCGCCTACGGCGTGACCTGAGGCAGATTCGCCTATGGCGAACAACTACACAAAATAATGGCCTCTAAAAACCTAACAAGACGGGCCTATTTTCTAGAAATTATAATATCTGAGAATAACCCAGAGGGCGTATCCCTGTCAACCACTAAGGCAATGCCTCACTCCGTGACAGCCGTATCGAAAAGCCTGGAGACCTCTTCAAGGTTATGAAATATGGCATCGGCCCCTTTTAAATACTCCTCTGGCAGGGAGGTGGTGAGGGCGATGCACTTTAGACCTGCCCCCTTGGCAGAAGCAATCCCTGCAGGGGAGTTCTCTATGGCTATGCAGTCCTCCTTATCTATTCCTATCCGCCTGAGGCGGACTACGGCCTTGAGGAAAGGGGCAGGATGGGGCTTCTTCCTTTCTGTGCTCTCGGCGGTTATCACCACGTCGAATCCGCCTGAGGCAGACCCCAGGCCCTCCTTTAGTATCCTCTCTACTACCTCCTTGCGTGTGCCAGTGACCAGGGCCAGTTTTAGTCCCCGTGCCTTGAGCTTGGAGAGAAACTCAAGGCTTCCATGGATGAATCTCACCTGGAAGATGGCGTTAAGGACCTGGTTCTTTATTGTGTTTATCCTTTCTATCTCTTGGGTGTCCAGAGACAGGCCCTTTTCTCTGAGTATCTGCTGAATGGTCTCCCTGGGGTCCATTCCTTCCCTGAGGTACACGTCCGTCTGGCTTACCTCTATGCCCATGGAGGCAAAGGCCTCCTGCCAGGCCTTGAGGTGGAAGGGCATGCCGTCCACGATAACGCCGTCCATGTCCACCAGCACGGCCTTTAGCCTTCCGAGGTTATTAAGGGGACTCATAAGGGCCTCTATCCTCCCCTTTGAAATAAAACCCTTTGTATATGCGTATCTCCCCCTTAGAGAGCTTCTCCTGGAGTTTTCTCTTCAGCCAGGCCTTAAAGACCCGCCTCGACCAGGGGATGAGTAAGAGTGTGCCCAGGCAGTCTGTTAATAGCCCAGGGGTTATGAGTAAGGCACCGGCCAGGAGGATAATAACCCCATCAAGGAGGCTCTCGGCTGGGAGTACGCCCCTCCTTAACTCTTCTACGGCCTGACGAAAGACTGCCAGTCCCTGGTGCTTGGCCAGAAGCCCTCCTACTAGCCCAGTGGCCGCTACCACCCCAAGGGTGGGGTAGAGTCCGATATACTGCCCCAGCTTCAGTAAAAAATAGAATTCTATCAGGGGGATGGTGGTAAAGAGGAGGAAGAGTTTAAGGAACATAGTTTGAGACCTAAGAAAAAGCAAGATTTGTAGTGGTCGAGCTCGCTCGACTGTATTATGAGTTAAAGCAGAGCAAGCTCTGCCACTACAGAATTAAAACTTAGAGTGCATAATTTTTTAATGTAGCGTGCCAGCTCGCCTGGCACGTTAAAAACCGTGGGAGACAAGCTCCCACGCTACAGAGCTTCTACAAAATGCTGTGTGCGCCTTTAATCCCCCCTCCCTTGATGGGAGGGGCTAGGGGAGGGTGGCTATCACCCCCACCCTTCCCTCCCCCATCTAGGGGGAGGGGGTGTAATCGAGCATGGCACAGGTTATACTGCTACGCAGTGCGGGGCTGAAGCCCCGCACGACCTGCGCTACACAGGCCCTTTCCACCTGTACCATAGCACTCCCATTACTATAGCACCTAAGGAGTCTGCCAGCCAGTCAGTTACCTCAGCCGTCCTTGTAGGCGTAAAGGTCTGGTGGAACTCGTCACTGGCGCCGTATAGGGAGGAGATTATTATAGCCAGGAAGACAGACCTTTTAAGAGGCCTACCCGAAGGCTCCAGTGCCCAGCAGAGGAGCAAGGAGAGTATAGCAAATTCCATGAAGTGTATGCCTTTATCCGCATGGGGGATGGGTATAATGGGTATAGGCTGAGGGGTGGAAGAGGCTACGAAGATAAGTCCTGCATACAGGAGGGCGGGTAGCCACCTGAGCCACGGGGTATAAGGCAGGGCTTTCTGGGCGGTCATCTTGGATTAGGGCTCCTTTTTCCCTCGCAGGCCCTTAAAGTACTCCAGCCAGTACTCTACCTCTTCCGTGGTGAGCCCTTTGTATTTACTCATGGGTTCTTTTGCAGGGGCAATCTTTTCCTTCTTAAAGGGCTTAGTTATCTTCTTATAGAAGGTCTCAGGGTGGGTGGTGTGGCAGCCTGCAGCCCTGGCAGAACTCAAGATGCCTTTATCTGAGGTAACGATGCAAAGCTCCCTGGGGTTAGGGGAGGCGTTAATAATGTCCTTTATCTCCTCATCAGCGGTGATGGACTTGGAGAAGATGACCCTTATACCCTCGAATTCGCCTGAGGCAAACCGGGCCGCAAGCGGGTCTGATTCTCTGGCCCTGCCGTCAAAGACCACGGTAATGTCTTGGTTACTGGTGGCCTTATGCCTGGCCAGGAGCAGGAGAAGACTTTCCCTGGCCTGCGCCATATTGCCCCTGTCCAGTATATTCTCTAAGGTAGGGACGCTAAAGATGAGATTATAGCCATCTATTATTACTTTCATGAGATAACCTTTCCCTCCTGCATTACCACCTTGCCACCAACCATGGTAAGGACCGCCTGCCCCTTCAGCCTCCAGTTCTCAAAGGGACAGTTTGTGGAGAGGGACTCAAAGTGTTCTGGATATACTACCCACTCTTTTTCCAGGTCTATTATAGTAATATCAGCGGGTGTACCTACACTGAGGGTGCCCCCTTCTATACCGAAGGTCTCTGCTGGCCTGGTGGAGAGCGTCTTTATTGCGTCCATAAGGGATATAATACCTGGCCGCACCAGTCGGGAGAGCACCAGTCCCAGGGTGGTTTCCAGTCCAATGACCCCAGGCGCACCTGCCTTCTTGTCTTCCTCCTTATGAGGTGCATGGTCAGAGGCAATTATATCTATTATACCCTCCCAGAGGGCCTCGATTAAGGACTCTCTATCCCCTTTGGGACGTAGGGGGGGGTTAACGATTACAGGCCCCTGGGGGCTAAGGTAACCTTCCTCCAGGAAGAGGTGATGGGGCGTGACCTCACAGGTGATTTTTGTATGGCTTCGGGCCTTGGCCTGGCGGATTATTTTAAGGGACTCTTCCATACTTACATGGGAGATGTGTATATTGGCCCCAGTCTCTTCTGCCAGGCGGATGTCCCTGGAGACGAAATTGGGCTCATTGCGGAAGGGCTCCGTGGGTTTGAAACCCAGCTTACTGCTTTTCCTTATGGAGAGAGGGGAGTCCTCGCAGTGACAGCTCAGGGGGAGCTTATAGAGGGCTGCCTGGCGACATACCTTCCTCATAAGGCCCTCCTCCACCACAGGGTTGCCGTCCTCAGACAGGGCCTTTACCAGGAAATGACCGCTGAGTTCTTTGACATTACTAGGTTTTTTCCCCTCCATGCCTAATGTCATAGAGGCCTTGGTGTAGACCCTTACCAGGGCATTAATTTCTACCTTCTGCCTCAGTTCCTCTACCCTTTCTGCCGAATCTATTGGGGGTTTGGTGTTTGGCTCGCAGATTACCGTGGTGAAGCCCCCCTTGGCAGCGGCCCTGGTGCCGCTCCTTATGTCCTCCTTGTGTTCCTCCCCTGGTTCCCTCAGGTGCACATGGCAGTCAATAAGCCCAGGGGCCACCACCCTGCCCTTGGCATCAATCACCTCTACACCCTCCTTGGGGATAATATTTGGTTCTAATCTGGCTATCCTGCCCTTTTCTATGAGAACGTCCCAGGGGGCATCCAGGTGGGTAGTTGGGTCTATTACACGGCCGTTTTTGATTAATATGCTAGATTTCATAATGCAATTATATCAGATACGGGCCTGCGTGGCTAACTATGGAGAGATAATCACGTTTTCGACCACTACAATTGTGTTGTATGAAATGTGGCCCGCCTGAGGCAGATTTTTGTTATAAAAATTCCCCTAATGGGCAGGCCCCACACGCAGGCTCCCTGGGCTTGCAGTAGGTCTTCCCCACCCGAACTAAGAGGGCATGGTATTCATTATAAAGGGCCGCGTCCTTGGGGAGAT
The DNA here is from genome assembly GCA_030586765.1 of Candidatus Brocadiales bacterium. GTDB lineage: Bacteria > Planctomycetota > Brocadiia > Brocadiales > Bathyanammoxibiaceae > JAUQZZ01. Next base: position 10,303 of record JAUQZZ010000041.1, read on the forward strand.
TATCCTCAAAGAAGGCCTTTATCTCCTCGTAGGTGGAGTCCTCAGGTATGAGGTGGTGCCTGGACAGTACCCTGTAGGTGTAGGCATCCACCACAAAAGAAGGCATATTGCCTGCGTACAAGAGGATAGAATCGGCCGTCTCTGGCCCAATCCCCTTCACAGATAGGAGTTCTTCCCTCAGGGTGCCCAGATTTTGAGAGAACATATCATCCAGGTTGCCATGGTATCTCTCAAAGAGCCAATTTATCAGGCTTTTAAGACGCTTTGCCTTTATGTTGAAGTATCCTGCGGGTCGGATGAGAGGGGCCAGCTCCTTAGGGCTTATCTCATGGAGGGCCTGAGGTGTCAATTTCCCAGCGGCCTTCAGGTTATTTATAGCCTTCTCCACATTCCCCCAGTTGGTATTCTGGGTAAGCACGGCCCCAACCAATACCTCAAAGGGCCCATCCCCAGGCCACCAGTGTTGCGGCCCGAAGGCCTTCAGGAGTTTGTCGTAATACCCCATAAGTGTCTTTGAGTAATTCATCAAATTAAATCTAACAGCCAGTGTAGCGCAGGGTCGTGCCTGAAGCAGATACGCCTCTGGCGGACTTTAGCCCTGCCTTAGAACTAGAGGATAAGCCCTGAAATAGAATTTATCAGGGCCTCTGGGGGAAATCAACTGGGTTTTTGAACCATAGCCTTAGGCGGGCTGGGAGAGGCAAAACAAAAACTTATCCTGAACCAGGCGGAAGAAGGGAAGATTTGGTTAACCCTCTGGGAAGGACATGTTATAATTATTACACTGTGCCAAAGAAACTAAGGCTCATCCTTAATCCCATTGCAGGGGGTGGTCGTGCCCTGAAGATACTGCCCAGGGTGAAGGGGATTCTTGAGTCCAGGGGCTTCCATGTAGAGGTCTTCAGGACCCAGAGGCGCGGAGATGCCCAGGAAGTGGCCCGCGTCCAGAAGGGTGAATACTCGGCCGTGGTGGCTATGGGTGGGGACGGGACCTTTAATGAGGTAATGAACGGCGCCCTGGGTAGTGAGGTCCCCCTGGGCCTTATACCCCTGGGCACGGCCAACGTCCTGGCCAAGGAGCTCCGCATACCCATAGATTTTGTCCAGGCCTCTTACGTTATCGCTAAAGGTAATACCAGGTGGATAGACGTAGGTAAGACCGACCACCGCCATTTTACGCTCATGGCAGGTGTGGGCTTTGATGCAGAGGTGGTGAGGAGGATAGAGTCTAATAGAAAAGGTGGTATCTCTCTGGTCACATATGCCCTGCCTATATTAGAGACCTTCTGGAGCTATGGGTTCCCAGAACTTATGGTGGAGGTGGATGGGAAAAAGGTGGCGGAGGATGCAGCCCTGGTCTTTGTGAGTAATTCAAGGAGATACACCCTTACCCTGAGGATTGCCGGCCGTGCAAGGGTGGATGACGGTCTATTAGACGTCTGCATATTCCAGAAGAGGGACCGCCTTAATTTTTTAAGATACACCGCAGGTGCCATGTTCTGGCTGGCAGACCGCTTCTCTGACGTGATATATCTAATGGGGAAGGATGTCAGGGTAAGCTCCCCCAGGGAGGTGTCGTATCAGATAGACGGCGATTTGGGTGGCAGGCTCCCTGCCAGGTTTCAGGTGGTGCCCAGGGCCTTGCCAGTGCTGGTGCCAGCATGAGCAGACCTAAAGGTCTGCGCTACAAAAACCGTTGTCGTAGCGCAGGTCTTTAGACCTGCTAAAAAGCTATGCACACCTTTAATTTTCCCCTCCCTTGATGGGAGGGGGTAGGGGGAGGGTGGTTATCAAACCTTCTGTGGCGATAATAATTACCCCCACCTGCGCCAAAGGCGTCCGTTGTAGGGCAAGGCTTTAGCCTTGCGCATGGAGTAAAGACGCAACCCTAAAGGGTTGCCCTACAGCTGACCTCCCTCCCCCATCGAGGGGGAGGGATTAGCGTTTTGAACATAGCAAATGTAGGTTTCGCAGAGGTCTCGAGTTTTAAATCTTTTTAAGAAGGGACCCTTAAAACAGAGTCTACCCTTATCCTTGGATTTTGTCACCCTGAGGCTGTAACACAATTTTGCTAAGCCACTTTTGCTGGAACTTCTCTCCCCTCATTCAGGAGAATAGGGCCTTTGAGGCTTTGTTTTATAACGGTCACTCTACTGTCTACTCTCCTAATAGTCCACGTCCAGGCGCAAGATAAAGAAAGGCCCAAGGAATTAACTCTCTCAAACTTCACTCAGGGTTGGCTTACCCCCTGGCAGGAGCCTGAGGAAGGGCCTAACCAATCCCCTTGTTTTAGACTCCTTAAGATACCCGCTACGGTCTTTGAGCGGGAGGTGCGTATGAACTATTCCTTTACTAACAACGAGGAAGACGGCAAGTTAGATGAACATGAGTGGGAACTGGAATTTGAGATGCCTGTGAGCAGGAGATTATTAATCGAGGTTGAGCCCAAAATCCTCTACGTCCTGCCCGAGGAAGAAGATAACCACAGCGGTCTTGGTGACACCAGTTTTATTGCTAGAATAATGCTCATGGAGACCCTTGATACTACCCTTCTCTCTGTGTTCGGTGTTACCTTCCCTACAGGGGACGAGGACAGGGAGCTAGGGGGTGGCAAGACCCTCCTCAGCCCAGGCCTTGGGTTCTGGAAGGACCTTGGTGGGTGCTTTGCCCTTCACAGCTTCTTTGGGGCTGATATCCCTGTGGGCGGCACTACTCATGCAGACCCAGACCTTACTGTCACTTATGGTGCAGCCCTCACCAAGACCCTCACACCCAAAGATATGCCCTTTTTAGGAGATTTCACCCTCTTTGTCGAACTTAACGGAGGCTCTGATGTTGGCTCCAGTCGGGACCATACGCTGGTCAGCATACTCCCTGGCATCCGATGGAACCTGGGACATGAATTCTGGTTAATGCCCGGCGTAGAATTGCCTTTAATCCAAAGAGACGAATTAGATGAAAGGGTCAGGTTCAGTATCTTGAAAGATTTCTAACTCCACCGCCTTCTAGCCACAGTGGTCTGACTTCCCTATCTATAAAGATTTTGAAAATAAGAAGTAGTTGCTCGATTTATCGAGATTGTAGGGCAAGGCTTTAGCCTTGCCTATGCAAACCTAAAGGTTTGCCCTACAG
>JAUQZZ010000226.1 GCA_030586765.1 Candidatus Brocadiales bacterium
CCGTGGAGGAGAGGCCGTCTGTGCTACCTGAATTAAGAAAGGCCGAGGTGTTACCACCTGAGCCCCCTGGTAATAGTAGGGTATTGTTTCTATCCACGACCGCCTTCTTTTTGAGTTTCTCAATATGGGCATTATATGCCCCATTTGGACCTTATTTTAGGGAATGGTTGGGCCTTTCTGCCGGTCAGGCATTGACTATTGCGGCAATACCTGCCCTCCTGGGGTCAGTTTTGCGAGTGCCAGTGGGGATTCTGACTGACCGCTACGGGGGACGAAGGGTTTTTAGTGTACTCCTCCTCTTTGTGTTCTTCCCGGTAGTAGCGGCCATGTTCGCCAACAGTTACCTTGCCCTACTCTTATGCGGGCTGTTTTTTGGGACCATAGGGACGTCCTTTATCATTGGCATAACCCACGTGTCTTCCTGGTACCCGCAGGCTGCGCAGGGAACCGCCCTGGGAATTTATGGTATAGGGAACGTAGGTACCGTCCTGGCTACCATCGTTGTTCCTATCCTTATAGAAAAGGTTTTTAAGGACGTACAAGTAGGGCCAATCTCTGGATGGCATTTCATCTTCCCCATTTATGCAACGCCCGCCCTGATAATGGCCTTCATTTACTGGACGTTGACCTCGGACGCCCCAAGGAGGGGTAAGCCCAAGACCTTTGGGGACCTTTTCTCAGTCTACAAATCTGGTGGACTTGTCTGGATACTCTCCTTCTTATACTGGATGACCTTTGGGGGTTTTGTATGTTTTTCCCTCTTCAGCCCCACCTACTTTAACGACCGCTGGGAGATACCCAGGGCGCAGGCATCCCTTATATACACCACCATCTTTGTAATCATTACTGCCCTTCTCCGCCCAGTAGGGGGTTATCTCACTGATAAGATTATTGATGCACGGAAGCTACTAGCCATTGTTTATTCTGCTATCCTAGTATTGTTGGGGGTCGTAAGTGCAGAAATATCCTTCCCTATAACAGTTGGTTGCATCTACGGGGTGGGGTTCTGTTGCGGGATTGGAAATGCCGCCGTGTTTAAGCTTATCCCCACCTACTTTACGCAGGTAGGCGCGGTGGGTGGCCTTGCCGGTGCTGTCGGTGGGGTAGGAGGTTTCTTCATGCCCATCATTATGGGAAGGCTCAAGGATGCGACCGGGAGCTATAGTCCGGGTTTCTGGGTGTGGTGTGTAATCTGCCTTGTCTGCCTTATTCTGACACTGATGCCGAGATTATTCCACAAGCAAAAGATCTAAAGTAGATGAACTATCAGGAGGGTAAAACTGTGGCCGGAAAACAAACAGCGGTTACACCCCAAGGCAATACTACAGTCTTGGTACTGGCTACCCTGTCCTTTGCGGCATGTTTTGCCGTGTGGGCCCTGTTTTCCCCACTGGCACCACTGATGCGAGAGGAACTCAAGCTCACCGAGGTACAGTTAAGCCTGC
>JAUQZZ010000227.1 GCA_030586765.1 Candidatus Brocadiales bacterium
CGTAGTATGTCCTTGACTTATCTCTTTCGCTCTGTTGTAATTATGTCATAATATGAGTTTTGCTTCCTAATTAAAGCAATATGAAATTCAGCGAACTCGTCCGACTTCTTGAAAGAAATGGTTTTGTGCTTTTCAGAGAGAAAGGACCAGTCCGTTATTATAGTAAACCAGGCGTAGATAAACTGATTCGAATTGACTATCATGGAGCAAAAGAAGTTCCAACAGGTACATGTAAAGCTATCTTGAAGGCCGCTGGGCTGAAAGAAGGAGGTAAAAATAGATGCTAGATTTGAAATATTCTTTAGTTATAGAGGCAACAGAGGACCCAAACTTCTTTGGATTTTACTCTCCGGAGTTGGAGGGTTTTACTGGTATAGGTAATTCGGTAGAGGATTGCTTGTACAAGGCAAAATGGGGCATGGAAGAGCACATCGGCCTTCTAAAAGAGAAGGGTCTATCCGTTCCGAAGGGGAATCCCACCCCGACGGTTGTGATACAGAATGAGAGGAAGCTAACGGGGGTCACATAACCGATAATATAATGTTAATGCGTTACAACGCACCATATGCATTCTGTCCTTATTCTTAGAGGTGTCGTACTGTGGAGTTCGCCTTTCCAGATACTACAACATTTCCGGCCTTGCTCGTACCCAAAGAGCCATCCCCAGAGAATTCAGTGGGGATTACCTCTACTGTGCCCATTGAGATAATCTTTGCGGCGGGGTACGTGCCGGTAGACCTTAATAACATCTTTATAACCGACGACGATCCTTTGTGGCTGGTAGATAAGGCGGAGAACGCCGGGCTCCCCCGCAACAACTGCGCATGGATAAAGGGCCTCTTCTCGGCCGTAAAGAAGCTGAATATAAAGAAGGTGATTGGCGTCATCGAAGGGGACTGCAGTAATACCCACGCCCTTATGGAGGTATTTGGCACCGAGGGTGTGGAGGTAATACCCTTCAAGTATCCCTATGGAAGGGATAGGACACTCTTACAGGCGCAACTTAATACACTCGCCGGTGCGCTCGATACGGATATGGAGAGGGCGGAGGCCGTAAAGCGGGAGCTTGACCGTGTGCGCTCCGTTGTCCATGAGATAGACCGCCTTACATACGCGGAGGCAAAGGTTACAGGTGAAGAGAACCATATATGGACAGTCTCCACCAGTGACATGATGGGCAACGTGGCGCTGTTTGAGGAGAAGGCGAAGGCGTTCATTGCGGAGGCCAGAGAAAAGGCGCCCATAAGGCACACGGTGAGACTGGGCTATATAGGTGTCCCTCCGATATGCGGCGGAATATATAACCTTATTGATGAGCTTGATGCCCACGTTGTCTTTAACGAGATACAGCGTCAGTTCAGTATGCCGTACCCGACGGATAATCTGATAGAGCAGTACGCACGATACACGTATCCGTACGACGCCCACGGCAGGCTTGAGGA
>JAUQZZ010000042.1 GCA_030586765.1 Candidatus Brocadiales bacterium
GTGTACGTGGGATCCTGGGACGGGAGGCTCTATGCCATAGGGAGGTGGGGGGAGCTTAAGTGGAGTTTTCCTACCCCTGGGCCCATCCATTCCTCCCCGGCCATTTATGGCAGTGCCACCCCCAACGAAGGAGTGCTTTACATAGGGTCCAGCGACGGGTTGTATGCCCTGGGACCGTAGAGAGAGTAGTCGGAATTTGGGATTTTGCATCCTGGGACAAAGGACACAAGGGGCTTCTATGAGGCTATAAACTTCTAACTTGACTTTACATCAAACAGGATGTATCCTCTCATAAGGGTAAGCCCCCTTGCACAAGATAGTCTTTTACACAACACGGCGTGGAGATTCTCCCGTTAAGGATTTCCTGGAAAGCCTGGATACGAAGGCCAGGACTAAGGCAGTTGCCTTTATAACCCTCTTGGCCGGGGAAGGCCATAAATTGCTTAGGCCTTACACGGATACTCTGCGTGGGAGGATACGGGAACTAAGAATCCCGTACAGGACAAACCAGTACAGAGTCCTGTACTTCTTCTTTCAAGGAGACTCTGTTGTGTTACTGCACGGGTTCACTAAAAAGACCCAGGCAATTCCAGAGAGGGAGATTGAACGTGCAGGGCGTTACATAGCTGACTTTATTGCCCGTTACGAGGCAGGAGAAATCATGTTATGAAGACAAAGGTTAGATATTTTGAGGATTGGGCAAAAGAGCAACTTAAAGACCCTGAATTCCGCAGACACTACGAGCGGGAGAGGAAGGCCCTTGCCATAGCCTATGAAATCGCAAAGCTCAGACACAGGCTGAAACTCTCCCAGAAGGAAATGGCCAGGCGTGTGGGCACCACCCAGCAGGTTATATCCAAGCTGGAGAGCGGTGCGTACACAGGCTACACCATCAAGACGCTGGAGAGGATTGCAAAGGCAACGAATACTGAACTGGCAATCGGCTTTAGACCGGTACGGCAGAAACAGGCGGTATAATTAAGATTAGAATACCCCCTGAAATTGCTCACGATTTAATGCCAGGTCTTGGCCAGGGATACCAGGGCCTTCTATGAGGCTATAAACTTCCAGGTTGACTCTTTGACATACCAGGTGTATCATACCCATAGTGAAGGCCAGACTTATAAGGCATGACAAGGGTTATGATGTAGAAGGTAACACCGTAAAGGTCAAGATGTGGGAAGTAGGGGTTACCCCTGACAAGCCACACGGTTACAAATACTCCCTTGTGTACATTGTCCAGGGTAGGCCCTGAACCAGAACGGTTCAGGGCAGGCGTGTAATCGGTTACGATAATGCAGAGGGCAAGGGAGACCATAGGCACTACGGAGACAGGATAGAGCCTTACAGGTTTGAGGGCCTGGAGAAGCTGGCAGAGGACTTTTACTCAGACGTTCAGAGATACAAGGAGGGAAGACTGTGAGGGTTAAGAGGGTAAAAATAGGGATAAAGAGCTTGAAGGAAATGCTCCAGGACTTTGTTAAGACGGGCAAGGCCATAGAGAGGGGAGAAAAGGTCAAGAAGGAAGTAGGCGTCTATTTTGAGAATGCAGAGGCTTTCGGGAAGGCCCTAACACCCAAGAGGCTTGAACTCCTACGCCTGATAAGGAAGCACCAGCCTAAGACCCTGCACACCCTCTCCAGACTTGCCGGCAGGGACACCAAGAACATAAGCCAGGATTTAAGGCTACTGGAAAATCTTGGCCTGGTGAGTATCAGGAAGGAAAAGACAGGCAGGAAAGAGGTATCCCCCTCAGTGGACTACGACGCCATTGAGTTGATGATAGCTGTATAAAGAGGAAGGCCCAGGGAGACGGCTTGACGGCCTTTTTGTCTCCCTGGCCCGTGTAGGACTGACCATATCCTACATACCCCTCCCCATGCCGTCAAGAGGGCCGTATTCATTGCCTCATCTTTTAGGGTGGATAATACGAGCCACCGATTCGCTGAATTACAGAGGCGCAAGGAAAGGAAAGAAGAAAAAATGAGACAGCTAATTATGGTTGTGTTGGTGCTTTTTCTGATTGGGGGGTGTGCTTCTTATCCTCCACCGTCGGCGGCTGAGGCCGAGTTGAACGCCTGGTTCGCCAGGGAATGGGCAAAGCTGACCCCAGAACAGCAGAGGGCATTGGAGGCGATGGCGTCTGGGGAGGTGGCGGCGGAGGCGTTGGCGGCTATGCCCCCACCAGTTAACTATTCAGCGATGGTTCCACCAATTGAGCCAATTCAGGTACCTCTTCCCGCCACAACTAGTGGCTATATAGGCCACGACCAGGTTTTTCTTCAGACTTATAAGGGGATACCTGGCTATACTGGGGACCACACGGTTGGACGCATAGGCAACGACAATGTTTACATTCAACATCCTCGTTAAGGAGAAAGGGGGGATTGTATGGCAGGTACTAGCTGGCGTTTCTGCCCCTTCAATTCCATAATCTTGTTTAAGATGGCCACCTTTTCTTTGGTACTCTTTGCTGAAAAGTATTTAGGGGGGAGGGGCTTCCCAGGGAATCCCACAGGACACTAATCAGACCCTCTCTGAAGTGCGACAAATTTTTTAGAAACGGCCTCTTAGCGGAGGGCGAATATGGACGAAAAGTATAAAGAGTTGGTGAGGGCGATAGATGAGTACAGAGGTTCCGACCTACGACTTCTTGAGGGAATAGAAGACCACTCACTTAAATTAAACGACACAAACACAAAAGAGGAGGTTAGGGCGCTAGTTAAAGAACTGCATAAGGTTACGATACCGCACTCCTCAGCAATTGATAAATTGGATAAGATTACAGATAGTGTTAATGCCCCCCCATTTCGGCATGACCTTTCAAACTTCACACCTCCTTATCCTAGTAGGGTTTCTTTGTGTTTGGGTGATACCCAAGAAAGGAGACAAGAGGAATATAAACTCAGGAAAAAAGGCAAATTTTTAGAATACATAATTGCCCAGGAGCAAAATTATCTGGAAAAATACGGACAATTGTTCAAGGGAGAGGCCACAGGGACAGGGAGAGACGAGAGACAGAAAAGGAATATTATAACTATAAAGATTGAGAAGTCGGATGTTGGCCTTACACAAACCGAGGCCCTTTGCCTGATGGCCCTAAAGGAAGAACTAAAGAACAGGACAAAGTACATCCGCCCAGTCTATATCACCATAAGGGTATGGCCAGATGAAACACTAAAAGGGAAAAATCGCCTCAAATACTATTGGTCTAATCTCAGGAAGAAGCTGGACGCTAAAGTTAAACTCCCAGGCTTTGAACACTTTCGTTCCAAGCACGAAGGATATTGTCTGGGAACAAAGAATACCCCCTGGAAGCCCCCATCATGGGTTAAAAACATACGATTCCCCAAAAGCCTCAGACTGCCCCCGGCGGTTAAGTCTAACCGCTAGATTTTTAACCTAACCACCCCCTTACAAAACCCCGCTTTCGAATCCTTCCAGGCCATCGCCTGGCTGACCATCTGCTGGTTAGTTTTGTTGGTTAGAGAGAAACTAACTAGACCCACCCTTATAATTTCCAGCATGAAAAGCCATGAACGACATATTGAAGTTATCGCCACACTACCTGAAAACTTGAAAAATTTGTTGAGCCTGAGAAAGTTTACCAGCCTTAATAATTTCTGTCAGCGGAAACCTCTACTGATACGGCCCCCCCCCACCTGGTAGAGTTACTCTTTCAAGTCCTTACAAAACAAAAGCCCACGGGGGGAGTTGAACCCCCAACCCCGTCATTACGAAGGAGTCCTTAGAGGGGATGAAGGTTTTCAGTCCTTTGTTAAGCAGTTTATTCTGTTAGAGGTTACAGAGTACATGACTGTTTTTGTTTACAGCCTTTTACAGCCCTTTTCAGGGTTCTATTCTACAATCCTTCTACAGTGGAAATCAAGTGGGAAGGGGGTAGTAAATCTCCAGGGCTTGACCCCTGTAAACCGTTTGGTCAGTCTTGCACGCATGACCGCAAAATTGGAACTTTTTTTTAAGAAGGGAGTTTGAGAGCATGAGAGGCCGTAAGCCAGCACCTACAACCTTGAAGATAGTCAAAGGAAACCCAGGCAAAAGGCCATTAAACGAAAGAGAACCACACCCGAAGCCAGAGTTACTTCCGTGTCCTGGGTGGCTAAAGGGAGAGGCAAAGGCGGAGTGGGAACGCATTACGCCGATACTCTACCGCCTGGGGTTACTCACGGGGCTTGATTATGTAGCACTGGAGGCGTATTGCGTGGTGTATGGCAGGTGGAGGCAGGCAGAGAGGGAGATAGAGGCAATGGGCCTCACCGTAGAGACCGCCGGTGGAAGGGAAAAAATCTCACCCGCCGTCAAGGTGGCACAGGAGTACCAGGGGATTTTACGGTCTTTCCTGGGTGAGTTCGGCTTAACGCCTGCCTCACGGACAAGGGTTAAGGGAGAGCTACCAGAATCAGACGGCTTTGACTTTTAAAGGAGATACAGAGAAATGACAACCCTGGCTAATTTAATCGTCAGACTTTCAGCAGATACTTCCAGCTACCAGCAAAATCTAAAAATGGCCCAGAGGTCATTGAACACCTGGGGCCGGCAGATGGAAGGCACTGGGCTTTTCCTTACAAAAAGTCTCACCGTACCTATCCTGGCCACTGCCGGCAGTTTTGCTTTTATGGCGAAATCGGCTGCCAGCACAGGCGATATGTTATTTAACCTGGCACAGAAGACAGGAGTTAGTGTTGGAAGACTCGCTGCCTACCGTCTGGCTACAAAACTATCAGGTGTTACAATGGAAGATTTTGCAGGTGGTATAGGGAGGCTTTCTGCAAAGATGTTTGATGTCCAGCAGGGGTCAAGAGATGCCAGGGTGGGCTTTGATAAACTGGGCATCTCCGTCTTTGACTCTAGCGGGAAGCTCAGGGCTAACGAAGAGGTCTTGCTGGCCATAGCCGATAAATTTTCAAAAATGCAAGACGGCACGCTGAAGACAGCCCTTGCTATGGAATTCTTTGGGAAAAGCGGGGCTAATCTAATCCCCATGCTGAACCAGGGCAGTAAGGGCCTAGAGAAAACCACAGAGGCGTCTAAAAACCTGGGTGCAGTATGGGACACCAAGACCACACCGGCCGCAACGGCATTCAATAATAGTCTCACAACACTAAAATTCACCCTGGAAGAATTCAAGGAGCGGTTAGGTGGGCTAGTGATTAAGAATTTTGGAGATGACCTTAACGATTTGACCAAGAGCTTAGAGAAATCCAAAACCTTTAATAAGCTAGAAAAGAATTTGAACGGCCTCATGGAATCATTTGACAAACTGCCAGGTTCGGCGAAGCTCGGTATCATAGGGGTTGTGGGTGCTACCGCCTTAGCAGGGCCCGCAATCCTTGTCCTGGGCAACCTCATAAGGAACTCCAGAGAAGTGTTAGGGCTTATGGGAAGCCTCTCAAAACTAGCAGCAGGAGGATTTGGAATAAGGGCCGGGGTGGCAGCAATGGCAGGGGCAGGGGTAGGTGGTCTTGCGTTAGGGGCAGGGGCGGGGGTTGGCGGGTTCATGTTAGGCAAGAAATTGATAGGTGAACGCCTGGCAGAGAGACTTTTCCGTACGCCTACTTTGGGCCCAAGACTTGTTGGCGTGGGTGAGACGGTAGGGCCCGGAATCAGAATACCACCTTCAGCAGAGGAACTGGCTAAGATTAGTAACAGGATGCAGGGAATGGTACGGATTAACGGTAAGCTCATGGACGCACAGGATAGGCTGTCAGGAATAATACGGATTAATGGCAAACTCCTGGATATGCAGGACAGGTTGAGTGAAGGGCCGTCAATGATACGGATTAATGGTAAGCTCATGGACGCACAGGATAGGCTGCCAGGAATACGGATTACAAGCAGAGAAGCCCCTCTGAAAGGGTCTGAGTTTGGGACTGTATTCCCAGAAACAGCCATAGCTCCTGTCAATGAACGGGTGAGGATGTCGGTAGAGGCCAACAAGGAAACCAACTCTATATTGGAAAGAATTCACTCCGCTATCTTGGCTACAAACGCCTCAATCACCGGTGGGAAAGAAACCACAATCATTTTACCCCAGTAGGGACATACCTAAAATCTGGCCTCTAAGCTCAAAATCCCTGGACAAGACAGTGGGTTTAGAGACCTCAGAGGGGTTAGGGTATGCTAGACCATGTTGACCCCCGAAATACCCCGTGAGGTGGCCTTCTGTGTGCCTCCACAGGGCCTACAAGACCAGCCAGCCTCCCTCCCAGGATGTTCAAGGCGGAGGCGCTGGAGAGGATATTGAGGCCACAGGCGGAGGCCAGGGAGCGTCTGATAATACCTGTTATGTTGCATTGGGGTAAATACGCAAAAGAAAGTATTTTTATTTTCTGTTTGACAATTAGGCGTTGCGTGGTATAACTTATGTCATGGGAAGGAAACCTAAGCCAGAATCGGAGAGGGTTAGAAAAATGAGATACGGGATAACCTTGCAACCTGAAGAAGCGATTAAGCTGGAGGAAATAAGGACTGCTTACCTACGTCAAGGCCAGAAGGTCAAGATAGGCCAGGTAGTAGGTGAGGCCCTGAACGACCTCTGGCAGAAGGTTTGTAAGAAGTAAAACAAGGCGGGCCACCCGGTAGTATCCGCTACCTAGTGGCCCTAAGCGGTCTACGGTAACGTGTAGTGCAACCCGTGAACCGCCTAACCGCATAGTATAATCCTGCACTACAGGAAGGCAAGTAATATGTCTACCCTGCTTTATGGTCCACCCCCTCGGTGGCGGAGGCCCACATGCCCCAATAAAACCAAAGTAAGACCCACCACCGTTGTATCACAGGACTACAAAGAGGGATTCCGGGACGCACTGGAGAACATCCTTATCCAGCTAGAGGATGTAAAATTTTTTAAGCCTCGCCTGGTGGAAGAACATTTGAGGGGGTGGATACAAAGACATATACTGGACATTTAATAATTTGTAACGAAAAGTAAAGAGCGAAAGGAGGAGATAGTATGGAAGGCTATGTCCGCCTGAAAGAAGTCGCTAAGTTCCTGGGAATCTCTACTATGACTCTCAAGCGACTGGTGTCGGAGTCCAGGGCCGGGCTTAACAACCTGCCGTTCTACCAATATGGGCGAGCGGCCAACAGCCCCCTCTCCTTCAAACTTTCAGAGGTTGACCGATGGGCAAGGAATCATCAGCCTAAGCGGAGGCAGATGCCTACTCTGGCGGAGGCCACAAAGCCACGCATTCTCTCAAGGTAAGCGTTCATGCTCCCGAAGATGGGGTATTATTAAAAAGCTAAAAGGAGAGGGCCTACCAGGTAGTAGGTGAGGCTTGCAGTAAGGCAGGGATAGATAGAGACCGTAGCCACCCTCACACGTTCAGGCATTCCTTCGCCGTACACTGTGTCCTTAGTGGTGTACCCCTGCCAGTGTTGAAGAAGTGGCTAGGACACTCCAGTATATCCAGGACTATGATTTACTGCCAGGTGTTGGCAAGGGATACCAGAGAGTTTTATGAGAGGGTGGCCTTTTGAAGGGATTCAAGATATAATGGGCCACTAAGATAAGGGGAGACCAGGGAGACGGCTTGACGGCCTTTTGTCTCCCCGGCCCGTGCCTGAATTCTCCTCGCTGTCAAGGTACTTCCGTGAAGAAAAAAACAGAATACCGTTTTGCCCAGTGCAATCTTTCCAGATACGTTCCGATAGGGGATTTATCTGATGGTGAGAAAACAGAACATCCCCTGGTTGCCCAGTATGATAAACATATTCAAACTGTACGGCAGTACATAAATATTCTATGTATCTTCTTTGAATATCAGACATGTCAGTACCGGGGAGAGTATATTCCCGAAGAAGTTTACAAAACAGACCCCAAAACTGTGAAAGTGCTGGGTGGTAAAATAAACTCTAACATTCCCTCTTTAACTTACATAAAGCTACCGAATAAAAAGATTGTAGGCTTACCCATGTTTATCTGCGAAGCCTTCCTGCAAGGAAGACTCTTGCCTCCTATAGAAACATTTCGTCAAGTTACAATTCTTACCAATGAGGTGTTGAAAATTTATAGGTCTTTGCAACCAGCATTAGGGTTAACTCTTCATGAGCTGGATTTTGACCCGAATACTCTTGATTGTGCAGATAAGTCACATATCTTCTCCAAGCTCTACGCACTTGAAAATAAACTCATGAATTTAAGAGATAGTACAGTGGGGGAACTGGAGAGGGAGGCCCTTATAGCCCAGGGGAAGAAGACCCCAGGGGCAGGGGGAAAGGATAAGACCGCCTCAAAGACAAGGAGTGGGGATAAGACCAGCTACCATTACGTAAAGCAAGATACTAAAGAGGGGAGTAAGAGGGTAAGTAAAGGTATTCTCCAGGGGGAAAGAGGGAAGTATACTTTTACCAGGTTGCCAGCCCTTGCTATGGATAAATATATCAGAGCCTCAAATAAAGGAGTTAACAACCCGAAGGATATTGAAAAAGAGGTGATTGATAGTGTACCTCAATGGAAGAAATTGCAAGTTGAAAACAAACAGCCCAATTTAAAGTACGTAAAGAGGCAGTTGAAAAAGGGTATAAAAAAAGCGACAGGTAGAGACGTTGTACCCTTCAATCCAATTCCCTTCAAGATATTCTTCCCCAATTAGAGGGTAAAAAATTTTTTCCTTTCCAAATCGCCCCTGCCCCTTCTCCGCCTAAATCCCCACAGGAAGTCAGCAAACTGCCAGTTTTAAACTTTCACTAGGGTAAAAAATTTTTTCCTTTTCCACCCGTATAGACTAAGGCGTTGGAATATTCTACCTTACACAAGGTTTTAGAATGGAGGCAAAAATATGAGGGAGCTTCTAACAATCAAAGAAGTTTCAGAGACCCTTAAAGTTGCAGAGGGAACGCTAAGGGACTGGGTTCAATATCGCCGTATTCCTTTTGTGAGGGTGGGAAGGCTTGTACGTTTCAGGCCGGGGGATATTGAGAGGATTCAAGCGGAGGGACTGGTAGTTGGTGCTACTTAAAAAAGAAGACCCTGGGGCGGGCAACCCCAGGGCCAGAAAGGAAAACTGTACATGATTACTGAAGCTAAAAAAGAGTTTAACAAGTACGTCCATTCACGTCAAGAAGATTTACTGACTTACTATCATTGCCTCCACCAGGCCCGGCAAAAGGCGGACTGGCCTGGCCGTTTATTCCTTAAAAAAGAGACTAGGAGGGTTAGGGAAAAAATTTTATTCCAGGAGTCCCTGGTATGAACGAACAAGCCTTTCAAGACAGCCTGGTAGAAATGGGGTCTAACCTCACGAAGGACCAGTTTGAGTCCCTCTGCCAAAAGCTGGCCTCTACCAATGGGGATATAGGGGGCGTTTATAAGGACATTCAGAAAAACGCATATCAGTTTAACGCCGTCCAGCTAGAGACCCTGGCCAAACTTCTGAAAGATAAAGGTGTAAGTAAAGGTCTTTTCCTTAGAGACCTCCACAAGCAAGAGAAAGAGGAGAAGGAGCTTAAGGCCATTGTGAGTCAGAAAGAAGATGGGGGGAAGAAGGACAGCCACTCCCTCACTGCCTATTTTCCAGGACTCATTGACCTTGTAGAGGTAGACGGCAAGCCTGTATTTCTGGCCGTCAATAGTGAGGGTAGACCCTCCTGGAACGAAAGGGCAGAGGTGGAAGGTCAAGAAGTCCTACCACCACCACCTGAGCATTTACCCTGGCTACTGCCTAGAGGAGATGAGGTACTGAGACATTACAAAGACCTGGTAGCCCAGGGAGACCCCTGGGTATATGCCCTCTGTGGGGAACTCTTTGACTTCCTCTACAAAGCCTCAGAAATGCCCTCAGATGATTACTACCATGAGCTTTTAATCCCCTGGGTTCTGCACACCTACCTACTAGAACACTTCCACTATTCCCCTATTCTATGTCTCTACGCCGTGCCAGAGAGGGGCAAAAGTAGGACGGGAAAGACCCTGGCCTATCTGTCTTGTAGGGGGGCAGTGGTGGAGTCCCTCCGTGAGTCTAACATCATCAGGCTGGCTACAGATTGCAGGGCCACAATCTTCTTTGACACTATGGGTTTTTGGAAGAAGGTGGAGCGAAATCAGTCTGAGGATGTTATCTTGGGCAGGTGTGAACGGGGCAGTATAGTACCCAGGGTGCTATATCCTGAGAGGGGGGCTTTTAGGGATACCAAAAACTATCAGGTCTTTGGCCCTACCATCCTGGCCACCAATGAGGCTATCCACGAAATCCTGGAGACCAGGGCCATTATGATTACTATGCCAGAGGCCAGCCGTACCTTTGCCCAGGACATAACCCCTGAGCTTTGCCTGCCCCTGAAGGAAAAATTAACCGCCTTCCGGGCCTACTACCTAAACAAGGCCATGCCTGGCGTATCAAAGCCTGCCCCTGGCCGTTTAGGAGACATCTTGAAGTCCTTGTACCAGGTGGTACGTCTTGTAAGGGGGGAGGAAGGAGACCCCTCTTTCCTGGAGTTTGTGGCAAAGCTGGACAGAGACAGACGGTTAGAGAAATCCGATACCCTGGAGGCCCAGGTAGTGAGGACAGTCCTAGCCCTGGAGGGTAGAGTAGAGCGGGGTATCCTTCCAGCGAAGGCTGTTACAGACAGCCTAAACAAGACACGGCCAGAGGGTAAGGAGCTTACGCCCCAAAGGATAGGTAGGATACTTAACGCCCTGGGGTTTGACAAGGGACGGCTGGCGGATGGTTGCAGGGCTATTGTCTGGGACTGGGAGAAAATATCACGTTTACAGAGCAAGTATGGCCTGAAACAAACGTCAGTAACGTCAGTAACGTCAGTAATGTCAGGAGAAATCCCTAAAACGTCAGAAAATGCCAAAGAAACTCCACCCCTAGAACTGGCATTTTGAAGGCTTCCAGGCCATTCCTGGAGTTACTGACGTTACTGACGATATTTTACAGGGGTGGAGACGTATTTTTCAGCATATTTTTAGGGGATACTGTGAGACTGGACTTTGACCCCGTAGAACTAGACAGGCTGGTAGAGACCCTGGCCGGGAAGGTGGCAGAGAAATTAAAATCTGCGCCTAAAGACCAGACGGACAAGGTTTTTAACGTCAAGGAACTGGCCCTCCACCTGGGCCAGAAGCCTTCCTGGGTATACGCCCATATTGGGGAGATTCCCCACGTAAAAAAGGGCGGACTGCTGATGTTCAAGAAGTCCCTTATTGACAAATGGCTTGAACCTGTCTATTGTCCCACTGCATTAGACTCACTGATTTTAAATAGGAGGGGTGGCTATGAAAAGGGCTAGAGGGCTTTATAAGCGTGGCAATATCTGGTGGATTGGGATTAAAGGGCCAGGTGGCAAGCCATATTGTGAGTCCACCGGGACGGCGGACATCAGGCTGGCAGAGACCTTACTGGCGAAGCGAAAACGGGAATTACAGGAGGACAAGTTACAAAAGATTAGGGAGTACGCCTTTGAGGCCCTAGCCAGGGAATACCTGATATGGGGGCAAAGGCAGAAATCTTATGAGAGCAAGGTCTACCATGTAAAATATTTCCTTAAACTCTTTGGAA
Organism: Candidatus Brocadiales bacterium; assembly: GCA_030586765.1. Lineage (GTDB taxonomy): Bacteria > Planctomycetota > Brocadiia > Brocadiales > Bathyanammoxibiaceae > JAUQZZ01. The sequence goes on from JAUQZZ010000042.1 coordinate 11,526, forward strand.
ATCTACATCTCAGGGCATTCACTACTAAGCTACTAGAGACCTGGCAATCTAAGAGGTTGCGAGAAGTAAAGCCAGCCAGCGCTAACCGCCAGTTAGCAACCCTAAAACATGCTTTCACCAAAGCGGTGGACTGGGGGATGGTAGGAGATGAGACCTGGAAGGCAGTAAGGAAAGTTAAACTCCTCCCCGTGAATAACCGCCGTCTCCGGTATCTATCCAGAGAGGAGTGCCAGGCCCTTATTGAGGCTTGCAGTCCACACCTTAGACCCATCGTAGTAACCGCCCTCAACAGTGGCATGAGGCTAGGGGAAATCTTGGGGCTTAGGTGGGAGTCAGTAGACCTTACGCACAGCTTCATACTTTTAGACGTAACCAAAAACGGGGAGCGTAGGGAGATACCCATAAACGCCACCTTACGGGAGGTCTTTGAGTCAATACCTCACAGCCTTGAAAGTGAGTTTGTCTTTGTGGACAGGGACGGTAAACCTTACCAGGGGGTAAAAACTTCTTTTGGTACAGCCCTAAAGAGGACAGGTATCAGAGATTTTAGATTCCATGACCTGAGACATACCTTTGCCAGCCACCTTGTAATGGCAGGGGTGGATATTGTTACGGTCAAGGAGTTACTAGGCCACAAGACCCTGACCATGACTCTCAGGTATGCCCACCTCTCACCGGGCCACCGAGGGCAGGCAGTAAAGTTACTAGAGGAAAGGCTAGGTAAAGAGGATAAAACATCCAGTGTGTTCTACAATCCTTCTACAGTCAAACACGGGCGTTTTATACAAGTCCTTACAGGGCAAAAGCCCACGGGGGGAGTTGAACCCCCAACCCCGTCATTACGAATGACGTGCTCTGCCGGTTGAGCTACGTGGGCGTTAGTAGTAGCTAGTAGTCAGTAGCTAGTAGCTAGGATAGTAAACAGACTGTGAGTTCCCCTAGCTACTAACTACTAGCTACTGACTACTGTATGTTATACTCTTTTATCTTATTGTAAAGCGTCTTGAGGGAGATGCCCAGTGCCTGGGCGGTCTGGGCCTTGTTACCCCTCTTTTCTGCCAGTACCTGGCCAATGTAACGGCATTCCAGTTCTGCAAGGGAGAGCTCCCCTGGTAGGTCGGGTGGTAGGGGATGTCCGTCCTGATGCCCGGCGGTAGCAGGGCTGCTTCCGATAAAAGACCTTGCAGTATCAGGTCCACCCAGGGGTGGCCAGTCCTTTATGACCTCCCCATCGGATAGTATTACCATCCTCTCTATGACGTTTTGTAACTCCCGTACGTTGCCTGGCCAGGAGTGGTCCATAAGCATCTCCATTACCCTCTCATCTATCCGCTTTTCTAACCCTCTGGCCCGGTAGAGGCCCAGGAAATGTTCTACCAGGATGGGGATATCTTCCTTCCTCTCCCTGAGGGGTGGTATCTGGATGTGGATGATGTTGAGCCTGTAGAACAGGTCTTCTCTAAATCTTCCTTCTTTTATTGCCCTTACCAGGTCTTTGTGGGTTGCCGATATGACCCTCACGTCCACCTCCATGACGCGGTTTTCTCCCACCCTCCGCAGTTCGCCGGACTGTAGCACCCTGAGGAGTTTGCTCTGGGTGGCGAGGCTCATCTCCCCTATCTCGTCCAGGAAGAGGGTGCCCTCGTCGGCCACCTCAAAGAGGCCCATCCTTGCCTCATGTGCCCCGGTGAAGGCCCCCCTGGCATGGCCAAAGAGTTCGCTCTCCAGGAGGGTCTCTTGCAGGGTGGCACAGTTCAGGACTACGAAGGGCTTGCCTGCCCTGGTACTCTGGGCATGGATGGCCCTGGCCACCAGTTCCTTCCCCGTCCCGCTTTCTCCCTGTAAAAGCACGGTAGAATCTGTTGCAGAGACCTTCTGCACCAACTTGAGTACCCCCTGGAT
>JAUQZZ010000228.1 GCA_030586765.1 Candidatus Brocadiales bacterium
ACATATACAAGATACCTGAACTGCGGCACAAGCTTTTGATTACCTTGGGTCTGATTGCCCTGTGCAGGGTGGGAGTTTTTATTCCCATCCCGGGTATTGATACGAACGTTCTTAAGTCATATTTTGTACAGTTTACGGGTACCGGTGTAGGCCAACTCCTTGGCCTGGTAGACCTCTTTGCCGGTGGTGCCCTTGCATCAGGGGCTATATTCGGCTTAGGGGTCATGCCCTATATAAGTGCATCCATTATCTTTCAGTTGCTGGTCGGCGTTATACCGGCTCTGGAGCGCTTGCACAAGGAAGGAGAGGTAGGGAGGAAGAAAATAAATCAGTATACGAGGATGACTACCGTTGTCCTCTGTATGTTTCAGGCATTTGTTCTTACCCGTACCCTCTATACTATAGAGATAAATAACGTGCCGGTGGTGCCCGTGTATCTACAGGGCGCGAGCTTTCAGCTTACGGCCTCGCTGTTGCTCACCACAGGTACGATGTTTCTGATGTGGATAGGAGAGCAGATAGACGAGCATGGAATAGGGAGCGGTATTTCCATAGTAATAATGGTAGGCATTGTGGACCGCTTACCCTGGGCATTTTCCCAGATTATGTCCAATTTTACGTTCTCAGTTGCTCCGGCTGAGCACCAGATAGGTATCTTTAAACTGTTGTTGTTGATAGCCTCCTTCGTGGCGATAGTAGCCGGCGTTGTGTACATTACACAGGGTCAGAGACGCATCCCTGTCCAGCAGGCAAAACATACCCGTGGGCGGAGGGTGTATGGCGGGCAGAAGCACTTCTTACCGCTTAGAGTGAATCAGGGAGGGGTTATGCCCATCATCTTTGCGCAGTCTCTGCTCATATTCCCCACTGCAATTATCCAGGGCCTGCAGGTGAGGTTTGAACCGGAGAGTTTTGGTTACTGGCTGACGTCACGGCTGACCGATGCCCTTCAGGGAGGGGTCGTCTACGTAGGTCTCTACTGTTTTCTCATAGCGTTCTTTTGCTATTTTTGGACTGCAATACAGTTCAACCCGAAAGAGATGTCTGATAACCTGAAAGATTACGGCAGTTTTATCCCAGGTATCAGACCGGGTGGCCGGACGGCCGAATATCTCGAAAATGTTATGAGCAGAATAACCCTGGCAGGCGCCTCATTCCTGGCGATAATTGCACTGCTTCCGATGATGATGTCTAGTGGCTTTGAGATAAGCCGCGCAATTGCCGGATTTTATGGCGGTACAGGGTTACTGATAGTGGTGGGTGTCGCACTGGATATGCTGCAGAAGATAGAGGCCCACTTGCTTATGAGGCATTACAGCGGACTCCTTGGTGGTTCGGCGAGAGTGAGGGGCAGGAGAGGATGAACGTAGTATTTCTGGGTCCTCCGGGAGCGGGGAAGGGTACCCAGGCGGAGAC
>JAUQZZ010000229.1 GCA_030586765.1 Candidatus Brocadiales bacterium
GCGCTAGTTATAGCACCGTCGGGATTAGCAAGGGGGAAGGAGTGTATTTCGTAAACGGTATCTCCAGGGCTTTTCTCTTCTTTGGAGAAATCACTGTTCCTTTCAATAGCCTCCATGCTGGTACAGCGGTCGCACTCCTTGTCCCTCCCCAGCAGGCTGTAGCAAGGGCTTGAAAGCCCCTGGGGGAAGAGGGCCTGGAGGGGCTTGTTCTGGAAGGATACCGTGTGGGCCCTCGGATTTACAACCCTCACGAGACAGCCTATATTGCCCAGTATCTCATAGAGTGAGCTACGACCTGCCTCAATCTCCTTCCTGTCCTTTTTGATGGTCTCTGCCATGGCGTTAAAGCTTCGGGCCATGACTGCTATCTCGTCCTTACCTTTGACAGGTATGCGGTGGTCCAGGTTACCATGGCTAAAGGTATTGATACCCTTGAGGATGTTTACCAGGGGTCTCTGCACAAAGAGCATGGACAGGAGGAAAGACACCCCTACTACCGTAAAAAATAGGCCCAGGATTATGAACTCTGCGTTGCAAAAGTCTGCAATCTTCCTCTCCGACAGTTGTTGTAGCAGGTGTACCGTGCGATCCATATCACCTACAAAAAGGGGGACTTCCTTGTTGTATATCTTGAGGGCGTCCCTCGTCTCTTCCTGGCCTGTGAGCGTGAGGACATGAAGGATTAGGGGTTTTATCCTGTTTTGAAAGTCCTGGACGTGTCTATCAAACTGCCACCAGGGGTCATCATAACTGAAGAGGCCTTCTTCCATATTTTGGGGCATCTTGAAGCCCTTGAGGCCGAGGGCCTTGTTGCCGTCCCTCAGACCGTACAGGATTGTCTCAAATTCCTCTATCAGGCCAAGTATGACATTACGGGACCCATCCCTTGCACCCCCCTGCAGGGCAGGGTATACATTGACCTGCGTGGCCAATTGATAGCTACGGTAGCGTAGCTGGCCTGTATAGTTTATGTCTTTTGCATCTCCCCTTTGGTTGAACATAGAGTAAAACCCCATGGCGAGGCTGGCTGCGAAGAGGAAGGTCAAGGGGAGGATTAGTCCGAGCTGTTTGAGTGTTATGCCCCTCCCTATACCTCTTTGCGTCTTTTCTTCTGTCATCATAATGAGACCTCAGTAAGTAGTAGCGTGCGAGCTCGTCTCGCACGCCTCAGTAAGATGCAAGTGGTCGCAATAAGTTATTGCAGAAGAATGATTCACGCTGAATGGGAGGGGGGGGGTGAATGTTGGGATTACAGAATAAAAACCTGTGGGTAGGCAATTACACTCCCAGGCTAGAAGTGTCTCCCGCATATTCTCTTACACTTTCCCTACATTCCCCAGTCCCTTTAGTGAAAATTATAGAATTCGCACCTATTTTGTCAAGTATAATTAC
>JAUQZZ010000043.1 GCA_030586765.1 Candidatus Brocadiales bacterium
TATATGCACCCCTCAGGCACAGGGACGCCCCTAACCTTGTATTCCTGGTGGCCTCCTTCGGGGTGTTCATCTTGGTCCAAAACGCCATCCAGCTTATTTACGGTGCACAGATTCTCTCCCTCCGCACAGGCCCTGTAAGGGAGGGCTACCATATATTTTCAGCCGTTATTACGCCTGTCCAGATACTTATCCTCGTAGTCTCTATCATCCTGATGGTCGCCCTTTGGTCGGTGGTGCAATTTACAAAGATGGGTAAGGGCATGAGGGCAGTGGCAGATGACCCAGTGGCAGCAAGCCTGGTGGGGATTAACCCTGAGAGGATAATCCTGTATACCTTTGCCATTGGCTCAGCATTAGCAGGGGTAGCAGGAATCCTTGTAAGTCTTGAGACCAATCTTGAGCCTACCATGGGACTCCCGGCTGTTCTTAAGGGAATTATTGCCTCTATTATTGGCGGCATAGGGAGTATCCCAGGGGCAGTGGCAGGGGGATTCTTCCTGGGCATTGTCGAGAACCTAGGCATATGGAAGATACAGGCCGGGTGGAAGGACTGCATTGCCTTTGCCATCCTGATAGTATTTCTGCTTGTAAGACCGTCTGGATTTCTTGGCACTAAGATTGAGAAAGAGCGTATCTAACGTGGAATATATACTACACATACTTGTCATAACAGGCATCTATATGATTTTGACGCTGAGCCTTAATCTTATACTGGGCTATACGGGGATTCCTGCCCTGGGCCATGCGGCCTTTGCCTGTGCAGGTGCATATACCTCAAGCCTCCTGGCCCTGAACCTTGGGCTTCCAGCCTGGGTGGGACTGGTGGCCGGGGCCTGCGTAGCAGCATTTCTAGGGCTTATAGTAGGATTTCCTTCAATAAGGTTAAAGGGCGACTACCTGGCCCTTGCCACCTTTGGACTTGGCTTAATCGTTTACTCTGTGGCCAAGAACTGGGTGGAATTAACCAGGGGGCCTATGGGCCTGCCAGGGATACCTCGCTTTGGTTTCTATTTCTTTGCGCTTGATGCGGTTTGGGCATATCTCCTTCTAGTAACCTTTTTTGTGCTTCTCACCTTCTTTGTAACGTGGCGGATTGTGAAGTCACCCTTTGGAAGGGTACTCATGGGAATTAGAGAAGATGAGATAGCCACCCTGGCTATGGGTAAGGATGTGAACCAGCACAAACTCCTGGTCTTTGTCATAGGGGCCTTTTTTGCAGGGATTGCAGGGAGCCTGTATGCCCATTATATAACCTTTATAGACCCCTCTAGCTTTACTGTGATGGAATCTATTATAATCCTGCTTATGGTAGTCTTTGGTGGGATGGGAAGCCTGCCGGGTTCCTTTGTGGGTGCCTCAATATTGGTGATATTCCCGGAGCTATTAAGATTTGTGGGCATGCCCAGCGCCGTAGCTGCCCCAGTTAGGCAGATGGTATACGGGCTTTTGTTGGTACTCCTCATGATATTGTTACCCCAGGGGATTTTAGGGAAATACAGGTTCAGGTAGATGAGCCTTCTAAGTGTAAAAGGACTGCATATTGAGTTTGACGGTGTAAAGGCCGTGGACGGTCTTTTCTTTGATATAGCGAAAGGTACGATTAACGCCCTTATCGGCCCAAATGGTGCAGGAAAGACCACGGTGTTTAACATAATCTCAGGTTTTCTCCGACCTCATAGGGGTGATATACTTTTCCGCAACAAACAACTCACCCATATGAGCCCGTACAAGATAGCCCGCCTGGGTATTGCGAGGACATTCCAGAATATAAGGGTATTTCCACAGATTACTGTGTTGGAGAATATCCTGCTGGCACTGCCATATAAGAGAGGAGACAGCCTGTGGGAAGCTTTGCTGAATTCCAGCGCTATGAAAAGGGAGGAGGAAGAAAATAAACGTAGGGCCACGGAAATATTGGACTTTGTAGGGTTAAGTGATAAGAGAAACAGCCTTGCAGAGGAATTATCACATGGACAACGGAAGCTCCTGGAAATAGCCAGGGCCTGGGCTACCGATGCAGAATTATTGTTACTGGATGAACCAACTGCAGGCGTATTTCCTGAAATGATACCCAAGCTCCTTGGGCTCATTCGTCAGCTCCAGGAAAAGGGCAAGACCATACTCTTTATTGAACACGATATGAGGGTGGTGATGGATATCTCAGAACATATCATAGTACTCAATTATGGGAAGAAAATCGCTGAGGGTAGTCCTCAGGAGATAGAGAGAAACGAAGCAGTATATGAGGCCTATCTAGGTGGAAAAAAGATTACTACTTGAGGTAAGAAATCTTAGTGTGTATTACGGCCCCTTGAGGGCCTTAAATGATATTTCCTTCCATGTGGGGGAGGGAGAGCTTGTTTGTATGATTGGTCCTAATGGGGCAGGAAAGTCTACAGCACTTAAGGCCGTAGCTGGGTTAGTCAGACCGAGAAGTGGGGAGATACTGTATCGTGGGGATAACATAAAGGGTTTACATCCCGAAACGTTAGTCAGGCTTGGTATGGCTATTGTGCCTGAAGGACGGAGGGTATTTCACACTATGACAGTCTTAGAGAATCTCGAAATGGGGGCCTATTCTAGGCGCGATGGGCACTCGAAAAGGGAGATAGAAGAGGTGTTGGAATTATTTCCTTCATTGAAAGATAGGAGAAGACAGAAGGCAGGGACGCTATCTACGGGGGAGCAGCAGATGCTGGCCTTTGGAAGGGCGCTGATGTCGAAGCCTAAACTATTGTTGGCCGATGAGCCTTCAGTAGGGCTTTCTCCGTATTATATAAATATTGTATCTGAGAAGCTTAAAGAGATTAACAAGAGGGGGACAGGAATTCTCCTTGTAGAGCAGAATGCCCGAATGGCCCTGGAGGTGTCCCATAGGGGCTACATTTTTAAGATTGGTGAGATTATGATGGAAGGTAGCGGAAAAGGGCTTCTGGAGAACGCTGAGATAAGAAGGGTATTCCTTGGGGGACGGTAGGGTTTTAATGCATCCTGCCAGGGGCTGGGGCCTTGGTGGGGTGTCTTACGTCCCTGCCCTGTACCATGTAGATGACATCTTCTGCGATATTTGTGGCGTGGTCCCCTATCCTCTCCAGGTTCCTGGAGATGAGGATGAGGCTCAAGGCCCTCTGGATGGTGCTTGGGTCTGACATCATGTAAGTGAGGAGTTCGCGGAATATCTGGTCCTTGAGTTCGTCTACCTTGTCATCCTCGAGGAGTATAGACTGGGCCAGCTCTATGTTCTTATCCATAAAGGACTTAAGGCTGTTATCTACCATCTTCTGTGCTATCTCTGCCATGCGTGGGAGGTCTATAAGGGGTTTCAGCTGGGGTTCTTTGAGGAGAAAATTGGTGTTCTGGCTTATATTAACGGCCTGGTCGGCAATACGCTCTAGTTCACTGTTTATTTTGACGACGGCGGCCAGGAGCCTGAGGTCTGTGGCCATGGGTTGGTGGAGGGCCAAAAGTTTCATGGCTATGTCGTCTATCTCTATATGAAGATGATTTACCTCATCTTCCATGGCAAAGACCGTTTCTGCCATGGATGCATCCCTGATTACCAGTCCCTTTACAGCCAGGCGTATCATCTCCTCAGCCACAGAGCCCATGTGGAGGAGCTTTTTCTTTAATGCCTCCAGTTCTACATCAAAATGTCTTTCTATTACCATTAGATTCATCGGTAGGGGCGTTTAATTAAACGCCCCTACGTTTTAGCCAAATCTTCCTGTTATGTAGTCTTCAGTGAGTTTCTCCTTAGGGGCAGTAAAGATATGGGAACTTTCGCCAAATTCTATAAGTTCTCCCATAAGGAGAAAGCCTGTGAAGTCGGATATACGGGCGGCCTGTTGCATATTGTGGGTTACTAGTATAACTGTGTAGTCCTTCTTCAGGTCTAGTATAAGCTCCTCAATCTTGGCCGTGGCAATGGGGTCTAAGGCGGAACATGGCTCATCCATGAGGATGACCTCTGGCCCAACGGCCAGTGCCCTGGCGATGCAGAGGCGCTGCTGCTGCCCGCCAGAGAGTTCCATAGCGCTCTTTTGGAGGCGGTCCTTTACCTCGTCCCAGAGGGCGGCTTGTCTCAGGCTCTGCTCTACTATCTCCTTCAAGGTCTTTTTGCTGTTTATCCCGTGGAGTCTGGGGCCAAAGGCCACATTATCATAGACAGACTTTGGGAAAGGATTGGGTTTCTGGAAGACCATCCCTACCCTACGTCTTAATTCTACCACGTCTACATCGCGGTCGTAGACATTTTTCCCGTTAAAGAGGACCTTTCCTTCCACTCTTATCTTACTAGTGATTTCACAGACGCGGTTTATGGACTTTATTAGCGTGGACTTACCGCATCCAGAGGGTCCTATTATGGCAGTTATGTACTTTTCGTAGAAGGGCATAGATACCCCCTTAATAGCCCTTAGACTGCCATAATAGACGCTTAGGGCTGCTGTCTCTACCTTCTTTTCAAGAGGGTCGTATATCGTTTCTTCAGCCTCCTTTACCTCTGGGGAAGACTGGATAGGTTTTTCTTTGACTATTGTATTAAAAAGCACCTTATTTGTAAATTGAGCAATTTTCATTTGTGGTACCTGAACCTGGTTTGTGAGACCTCTTTCTGGAAAACCCTTTGGGCCAATACTTCTCATCATCTTTAAACCTATATGCTCCTAGTAAAGTTTCTTCTGGTATCGGTTACGTAGCCAGATAGCCACGGCGTTCATCAACAGTAGCACTATCAGAAGGACGATGATAGCGGCAGCTGCGTTGGTAAGAAAACCTTTCTGGGGCCGCGAGACCCAATTAAAGATCTGAATGGGTAGAGCTGTGAATGGGGAAAATAGTCCTGTAGGCAAGAAAGCGACGTAGGTAAGGGCACCGATGGTAATCAAGGGTGCCGTCTCGCCGATGGCCCTGGAAAAGGCCAGGATTGTACCTGTCAGGATTCCAGGGAAGGCCAGGGGTAGGACCTGATACCGTATGGTTTGCCAGCGGGTGGCTCCGACAGCATAGGAGGCCTCTCGAATGGATACAGGGACGGCACGGATGGCCTCGCGGCTGGAGATAATTATAATCGGTAGCACCAGTAGTGCCATAGTACAGGCTCCAGCTAGAAGGCTCCTATCCATGCGCATCATGCGTACAAAGAGCTCCAGGCCCAGAAGCCCATATATAATAGATGGCACACCTGCCAGATTGGCGATGTTGACCTCAATAACCCGGCTCAGCCAATTCTTGCGGGCATATTCTTCTAGATAGATGGCAGCCCCCACACCTAGGGGAAAGGCAAAGAGGGCTGTCAATGTGATGAGACAGGCACTGCCCACCAGGGCAGCGAGAATACCCGCCAGTTCTGGTTTGCGCGAAGGAAAGCTGGTGAGGAACTGCCAGTTCAGGCGCAATACACCGTCTCTGAAAACATCCACTAGTAGGACTACCAATACCGCTATTGTGAAGACAAGGGCTACAAAGGCCATGGATTGGAATATCCACTCACCCCGTCGCCCTCTTCTACGCCGGGTGGGCATCTTTCTGTGCTCTATATGATACAGCCCTTTCATAGATAGACCTCTCGGAAACGCCTGCGGAGCCACAGGCTAACGATATTTACGAGGAATGTGCTCAGAAAAAGCATCATGCCTACTGCAAAGATAGTTCTATACTCCAGGGTGCCAGTAGGGGTATCCCCCAGGCTCACCTGGACGATATAGGCAGTCATGGTCTCAATGGGTACCAGGGGATTTGGGGTCAATCGAGGTTGCTGGCCTGCGGCAATGGCTACAATCATGGTTTCGCCTATGGCCCGCGATATTCCCAAAAGGAAGGAGGCCGTAATACCCGAGAAGGCGGCAGGTATTACTACCAGGAAGGATACCTGGAGCTTTGTAGAGCCCATGGCATAGGCCGCCTCCCGCAGGCTCTGAGGGACGGCAAATATAGCATCTTCGCTCAGGGAAGAAATTATTGGAAGTATCATTATTCCCATAACGATGCCGGGACTTAGTGCGTTGAATCCGGACATAGAAGGGATTAACCCTTGAAGCAATGGGGTAACGAACAACAGGGCAAAGTAGCCGTACACCACAGTGGGTATCCCTGCCAGGACCTCCAGCACAGGTTTGAGTACATGTCTAACCCTCTCCGGGGCATACTCGCTCAGATAAACTGCGCACAAGAGTCCAATGGGCAGGGCCACCAGCATAGCTATAAGGGAGGTGAGCAACGTTCCACAGACAAGGGGCATGATGCCAAAGTGTTTGTCTACAAAGAGCGGCGTCCACTGAGTGTCTGTAAGAAAACCTAATATGGAGACCTCTTTAAAAAATTCAACTGTTTCAATGACCAGTACCGCAACGATGCCCAGGGTAGTGAATATGGACAAGATGCCGCAAAGGAACAAGGCAAGGTGGATGGCCCCCTCGCGGATACGGGAGGCCCGCTTGTGGTGGATAATGGCCCGCTCACCAGTTCGAGGTTCCCACTTTTGACGGTTTTTAGTAGCCACTTCCTATTTTTGTTCAGCTAGTAATAAGGTTTCGATGGATACCCCTACCTGCGAACCTTTGCCACCAAAGATTGAACCAGTGAACCGCCTCTTAAAGCGGTCCAGGGCCAGGGTATAAGCCCTATCTGGAAGGGGGATGTAACCCACTTCCTTGGCTAGGGGCCCTCCCATAATCATATAGAATCGGACAAACTCCTCCACTTCTGGCCGATTAGCAGACTGTCGGTTTACGTAGATAAAGATGGGGCGTGCCAGGGGTTGATAGGTGCCATTGAGCACCGTCTCAGGGGTAGGTAGAATTGGTCCCTGGCCATTTTCTGGGTTCTCATCGTCAATGGCCACGAGCTTCAGCTTATCCTGGTTTTGCTCGTAGTAGGCGAAGCCAAAGAATCCAAGGGCAAGTTCATCCATGGCAATACCTTGCACCAGGACGTTATCATCTTCACTGGCAGTAAAGTCACCACGGCTGGCATGCTCTTTTCCTACAACGGCCTCTGTGAAATAGTCATAGGTCCCAGAATCCACACCTGCCCCAAAGAGATGTATCTCTTTATCAGGCCACTCTGGACGTATCTGGTTCCAGCGGGTGACCTTTTCCTGGGCCTCAGGCTCCCAGAGTTTCTTCAATTCTTTTACTGTCATACTGGTACACCAGGTGTTTTTGGGATTCACCATCACGGCCAGGCCATCGTAGGCCACTGGAAGCTCGATATACTCGACTCTGTTCTTCTGGCACAGCTCCACTTCTGAGGGCTTAATAGGTCGGGAGGCATTGGCAATATCTGTCTCTCCTCTCCCAAACTTCTTAAATCCACCGCCAGTGCCAGAAAGGCCCACGGTTACCTTGACCCCAGGATATTTCTTCTGAAACTCCTCAGCCACCGCCTCAGTGATGGGGAAGACGGTGCTTGAGCCGTCCACCTTTATAAGGCCCTTTAGCTCTGCCCTGGCAGGGGTGATAGATATGCAAAGGATGGTTGTTAAGAACACTAGAAATAGAGATGCTTGTCTCATTCTTCCTTTTTCTTTTAGCATGCCAATGTAAAGATTCTATTAAGGAATTATTAAGATTGTGTTAAATCCTCGAACCAGCTTTAGTGCGCGTGGGTTTGAGGAATATACCTTAGGAGAAGTGGAGATGAGAAAGGTTTTACCTTTCTGCTTTTGGGAAGGTGAGGGTAAAGGTGGTGCCTGAGTTCAGCTTGCTAGAAGCGCGGACGGTTCCGCCGTGGGCAAGAACTATGTGTTTAACAATGGCCAGGCCAAGACCCGTGCCTCCCATCTCCCTGGAGCGTGCCTTATCCACCCTATAAAAGCGCTCGAAGATGCGGGGGAGGTCTTGCTCAGGGATGCCTATGCCATTATCGGAAACGGCCAGCTCTATATGCACCGCAGTATCGGTGGCAGAGACGGTTATCTTTCCACCAGGAGGGGTATATTTTATGGCATTATCCAGGAGGTTAGAAAGGGCCTGGTCTAATAAGGCCTTATCGGCGGCTATCTCCAAGGGACCGTCTGGAACATTTACAGTGAGAGAGTGCCTCTTTTTCCGTATGCGGTCGTCAAAGGTGGCTACGGTCTTGTTTATAAAGGGTAGTAATTTTATCCTCTTGAGCTCCAGGGGTGTTTCTCCCGATTCTATCTTGGAGAGGCTGAGGAGGTCATTGATCAGGTCTGTTAAGCGGTTTGTGTGCCTTTCGATGATGGAGAGGAATCTCATGGCATTTTCAGGTTCATTCAGGGCACCCTCTTGCAGGGTCTCTACGAAGCCCTTTATGGAGGCAAGGGGCGTCTTCAGCTCATGGGAGACATTGGCCACGAACTCTACCCTCATCTTTTCTAACTTCTTTAAATCGGTGATGTCATGGAGGATTATAGCGACGCCCAGCTCTCCCTGGGAGTCTCTTATGGGTGTTATGTGCAGACGAAAAACCTTCTCGCTGGGAGAAAGATTTGTGAGCTCTGAAATCTGGGGTTCACCACTTCTCAGGGTCTCTTTGACCAAAGGGTTTATCTGCTCGTTCTGAAGGACCTCCCATATAGGCCTTCCCATAACCTTATTTCTCAGGCCAAAGGTATTACTAGCCGCCTGGTTAACGAGAAGGATTTTCCCTTCTTTGTCTACAGCCAACACTCCCTCCGTCATACTGGAGAGGATGGCAGTTAACTTGTCCCTTTCCTGAACGAGGCTGGACGATTTTTCTTTTAATTTATCCATGGCTGGTTAATCTTTGAATTTATATCCTATACCCCTGACGGTTACTATATAGGAGGCGTATTTGCCCAATTTCTTACGTAGGGAGGCGATGTGGACGTCAATAGTCCTATCCACTACTACAGCCTGATTTCCCAGTACACCGCTTATCAGTTGGTCCCTGGTCAAGACCCTTCCGCGACTTCCGGTCAAGTAGTGGAGCAATTTGAATTCCGTTACAGTCAGGTCAACCTTTTTCCCCTCTACAGAAACCTCATGCCTTGTCGTATCAATAATAAGCCCATCCACCTTGATACGTTTCTTAGGTTGTATGGCCTCATCAGACCTTCTTAGTACGGTCTTCACCCTGGAGAGGAGCACCCTGGGGCTGAAGGGTTTTGTCACGTAGTCATCTACGCCCAGCTCTAATCCTGCCACGATGTCTGCCTCGGAGTCTTTTACAGAAAGGATGATAATAGGTATGTCGGCCGTCTTGGAATCCCTCTTCAGCCTTCTACATACCTCTAGTCCGTCCAGCTTGGGGAGCATCAGGTCTAGTATTACCAGAGAGGGGCGCTTTCCCAGGGCCAAATGAAGCCCCTCTTCCCCATTAAGGGCGGAGGCGACCTTGAAGCCCTCTTTTTCCAGATTGTATCTTAGAAGCTCTACCAGGTCCTTCTCGTCTTCAATAATGAGTATCTCTTCTCTAGGCATTGAGTTCTGCGTAATATTCCTGCAAGGGTTTTAGCTCCAGGTTGCCTGTGAGCAGGGCCTCTATGCCCTTTGTGGCAGCGGCTGCCCCAGAGAGGGTGGTGAAATAAGGGATGTGATAAGTTAAAGCGGTGCGGCGGATGGAGTAGGAGTCCTTCTCTGCAATATTCCCTTCTGTAGTATTTATTACCAGATGTATCTCTCCCTTCTTTAGATAGTCCACCACGTTGGGACTGCCTTCGATTACCTTGAGTACCTCCTGGACAGGGATGCCCTCCTGGGATATGGCCTTTGCGGTGCCTCGGGTGGCCATAAGCTTAAAGCCCAGTTTGTGGAAGTCTTTGGCCAGGCAGACCGCACCAGGTTTGTCTTTATTCTTAACGCTGATAAATACTGTACCTGTTAGGGGCAGGCAGCCATCTGCACCCATCTGACTCTTGGCATAGGCCCTGCCGAAATCCTTGTCCAGGCCCATGACCTCACCCGTGGACTTCATCTCAGGGCCTAGAATGGTATCCACCCCTGGGAATTTGATGAAGGGCAAGACGGCCTCCTTCACAGCGGTGTAGGGAAACTTCTTTCTGAGAACCAGGCCAAGTTTCTGAAGGGTTTGTCCCATAATCACCTTGGTAGCCATCTTTGCCAGGGGTATCCCCACGGCCTTACTCACGAAGGGCACGGTCCTTGAGGCCCGAGGGTTCACCTCCAGTACAAAGACCTCACCGTTCTTGATGGCATACTGGACGTTAATAAGGCCCTTCACCTGGAGCTCCAGGGCTAGTAGCCGGGTCTGCCTGCTTATCTCCTCTAGAAGGTCCTCTTTAAGGGAATAGGGTGGTAGGGCGCAGGAGCTGTCCCCTGAGTGGACCCCTGCGGCCTCTATGTGCTCCATTATCCCTCCTATAAATGCCTCTTGCCCGTCTGCTACAGCATCTACGTCTATCTCTATGGCATCCTCCAGAAATTTGTCAATGAGCACGGGATGATTGGGGGAGACCTGGGCGGCCCTGGTGATGTAACTTTCCAGGGAGCTTTTATCGAAGACCACCTGCATGGCACGTCCACCCAGGACATAAGAGGGCCTGAGGAGCACCGGGTAGCCCAGCGTTGCTGCGATCTTCTGGGCCTCTTTCAGGGAACGGGCACAGCCGTTCTCTGGCTGTTTTAGACCTAGTTTTCTCAGGAGCTGGACAAACCTCTCCCTGTCCTCTGCCTGGTCTATACTATCAGGAGAAGTGCCAAGTATCTTTACACCCAGACGCTCTAAAGGCACAGCGAGCTTCAGGGGAGTCTGGCCTCCAAACTGCACAATCACCCCCAGGGGCCTTTCTAGCTCAATAATCTCCAGGCAATCCTCCAGTGTGAGGGGCTCGAAGTAGAGCCTGTCGGAGGTATCATAATCAGTGCTCACGGTCTCTGGGTTGCAGTTCACCATGATGGTCTCATAGCCCATCTCCTTTAGGGCCATTACCGAGTGGACGCAGCAGTAATCAAACTCTATGCCCTGTCCTATGCGGTTAGGTCCACTGCCTAGTATAACTACCTTTGGCCTGTCTGTAGGCTCGGCCTCGCACTCCCTCTCGTAGGTAGAGTAGAGGTAAGGGGTATAGGCCCTGAATTCTGCAGCGCAGGTGTCTACCCTCTTGAAGACAGGCCTTATATTGTGTTGGTGGCGCAGGGTTCTTATCTCTGCCTCAGTGGAATGGGTGATTTGGGCCAGGCGCTGGTCTGAGAGCCCATAGGCTTTTGCCCCCTTCAAGAGTTCGGGGTGAAGGCCCTGGCCTTTTATCATCTCTTCTATATCTACTATTTCTTTTATATTATAGAGGAACCACTTATCAATCTTGGTCAGTCCGTAAAGCTCGTCTATATCAAGCCCAACCCTTAGTCCCTCGGCAATGAGCCACAGCCTGTCCCAGGTGGGGATGGATAGCTTCCCCTTCAGGGCCTCCCTTTTCTGGGCATAGGTCCAGTCCACAGGGAACTGCTCCTCCAGCCCGTAGCTATCTATCTCCAGGGACCGTATAGCCTTTCCCAGGGCCTCCTTGAAGGTGCGGCCAATGGCCATTACCTCCCCCACAGACTTCATCTGGGTGGTGAGGCGCTGGTCTGCCTCTGGAAATTTCTCAAAATTAAACCTGGGAATCTTTGCAACACAATAGTCTATTGTGGGCTCGAAGCATGAGGGTGTGTAGCGGGTTATATCGTTGGGGATTTCATCCAGGGTGTAGCCCACGGCCAGCTTGGCGGCTATCTTAGCAATGGGGAAACCCGTGGCCTTGGAGGCCAGGGCAGAACTCCTTGAGACCCTGGGGTTCATCTCTATGGCCAGCATTTCACCTGTATCAGGGTTTACTGCAAACTGGATATTGGAGCCGCCGGTCTCTACCCCTATCTCTCTAATAATCTTGATAGCGGCATCCCTCATGACCTGGTATTCATTGTCAGTGAGGGTTTGAGCAGGGGCCACGGTGATGCTGTCGCCCGTGTGGATGCCCATGGGGTCTAGGTTCTCGATGGGACATATTATCACCACATTGTCTTTCAGGTCCCTCATAACCTCTAGCTCGTATTCCTTCCAACCCATGACAGACTTCTCAACGAGTACTTCATGGACAGGGCTAAGGTCTAGACCTTGTCTTATATATTCCTCGTACTCTGCCATGTTTTGGGCCACATTCCCCCCTGTACCGCCCAGGGTAAAGGAGGGGCGTATTATAAGTGGGAAGCCAAGCTCTTGGGCTGCCCTGGTGGCCTCTTCTATGGATTTCACATAGAAGCTATCTGGCACCCCTATGCCTATACGCCGCATGCACTCCTTAAAGAGGTTCCTGTCCTCTGCCTTCCTTATGGCCTCTAGCTTTGCCCCTATTAATTCCACGCCGTATCTCTCTAGCACTCCCCTTTCGGCCAGGGCCACAGCAAGGTTAAGGGCGGTCTGACCTCCCAGGGTGGGTAGTAGGGCCTGGGGACGTTCTTTTTCGATGACCTTCTCTAGAAACTCAGGTGTTAGAGGCTCTATATAGGTGGAGTCTGCCACCTCAGGGTCGGTCATGATGGTAGCAGGGTTAGAGTTTACCAGGACTATCTTATAGCCCTCTTCCCTGAGGGCCTTACAGGCCTGGGTGCCTGAGTAGTCAAACTCGCAGGCCTGACCAATAACAATGGGCCCTGAGCCTATTATGAGAATCTTCTTTATGTCTGTGCGTTTAGGCATTATTTGTTATTTATGTAGCGTCGGAGCTTGCTCCGACGTTTTACTTTCATCTACCTCGCATGTTCAACGTGCCAGCAAGCTGGCACGCTACCTCGGGTATCGCAGGGCTTCTTGCCCTGCGATTTCGGGCAGGGCGGCAAGCCCTGCCCTACCCCATGTAGCGGTCGAGTCATGCC